>JANOZW010000423.1:0-4211 GCA_031429575.1 Ferruginibacter sp. | reverse complement strand
CCGCCTTCTCGGCAAAAAATATATTTTGGGGTTGTGGGCAGTTTGAATTTGTCATCAACATATGTATGGCTACAGGCTAAAATAGGAAAAGAAATATAGCTACTCTTTACAATCATTTAAATATAACCTTTAAAAAAGGGTGTTTTAACGGTATTGAAATAATTAATAGATGCCTAGCTTCACATATAAAATAATAATAATACATTAAATGTACCATTAACTAAAGTGAATACCAACATTATTAAGTCTAGCACGGTTAAAATGTTTTTAGGCTAACCTTCCAGCAGGCAGGTAAAATGTGGCAATTGTAAAAACAATAAAAATTAACACATGAAAGAAATTGCAATCTTTTTCCAAAACGTACTTTTAAAAAGTAAAAAATTTAATTCATCTATACCTGTTAGCGACCAAGATTTGTTATACCCTCTGTTTTTAGCAAAGTTACAGGCCTGCATAAAGCAGTACCAAAAAACCTATCCCAACCAGAGTATCACATTTACCGAAACCTACCGCAGCAATACCCTGCAAATGATACATTATAACAATGGCGCCAGCAAAATAAAAAAGAACGGCATGCACCATTACGGCATAGCAGCTGATAGCATTTTTATCATTAATGGCAAAAAATCGTACAAAGGCGATGTAATGCTGATACGAAAAATATACCAAGCCAACGGGCTTACTATCCTAGGCATGTGGGATGCATTGCATGTACAATATATAACCGTGGGCGAGCAGCAGGGGTTGAGGGATGAAGTGGGGAGTTGGTAGGGGAGTAAATTTATTATTACTATTAATAAAAACCGGGAAGCCGAAAACGGAATCAAAGAGTAGGCAAAAAAAAATGGGTATGAAATATCAATTCTTCAAATGCTTTATGCTATGTGTTTTTACACAACTTATTTTTTGTAAAACATTTTCGCAAACCCCTAACCAAATAACCAAAGACAGTTCTCAGGATGTAAATATCATCAATTTAGGTAAAGATATTACAGAGGTTAAAAGCAACACAAAAAAAACAGACTCAACAGTTGCCAACCTGGCAAAAAATTTGGTAAACAAGGCAAAGGATTCACTTGAAAACAGCGATTCTGCATCTATATTTAATGCCTGGAAATATGCAAAGGCACATCCAGAAACATTGTATGCAAAAGCTTGTGAAAAATGCGATAGAAACTTGGTTATAACAATTGCAGTTTTTCTTTTTTTGATTTTGTTTTTATACAAAGCCTTTTCCTTTTTTTTAAATTCTGCTCTATGTAGGGATGAAAGCTATGTTACTGTGGGCGAAATGAGGGATGTGAAGAACCGCCCGTATAGTTATGCCCGTGTACAAATGTTTTGGTGGACAATCATTATTATATGTTGCTACGGAACTTTTTTTGCACTATATCACAGGCTAATACCTTTAAGCCCAACCTGCATCATTTTATTGGGCGGTAGTTTGGCTGTGCAAGTTTTTGGTAAGTCTATTGATAATAGTCAAAAAGAAAAGGACAAAGAATTAAATGAAGAGTTAAATAATGATTTGACTACCCGACATCAGGATCTTCACGAAAGTAAGGGGTTACTTATTGATATACTATCCGACGAAAATGGCGTTAGTATGCACCGTTTACAGTCGGTTGCTTTTAACATAATTTATGGGCTTGGCTTTATTGGTTATTTTATAACGGCTGTTAGTTGTACACAATACCCTTTTGTAGAATTTGAAGGATGGCAATTAACCTTTTTGGGTATTAGCGCAGGAGGCTATCTGGGTTTAAAAACAAGTGAAAACGGAAAAGGCAGCCAAGAAGAAAGAACAGTAAAAGCTCAGTTAAATCTTAATAAAGCAAATTTAGATAAAGCAAACTTAGCAAATGCCGCTAACAAGAAAGCTGGCTAAACAGATAAAAAACAAAACCCAGTAAGTCGAAAAGGTGATTTTACTAGAGTAGGCGAAAAAACTAAACCTAAAATAATATGGCAAAGACAAAAAAAACAAAAATTGAAGTGCATTTAGATTCGTTGAATATGAATGACAAACAAGCTAAAAAATTTGCAAAAGACTTGCATCAATTTTTGGCAGATAACCTGCCAACAAATAATGTAACAGCACCACCAACCGCCAATGTGCAGCAAGGAACAATAAACATCAACTTTGATTTTTTTGATGCAGACAGAAGCTTATGCTCGGGTACAGCCACCTGTAATGGTATTACAAAAAGCCTTGTTGGTACTTCAAATACAATAAATTTTAGTAATGTAACCACAGGCAATTCTGTATTTGTAAATGGATTCAACCCTGGTGCTAAAACTACAGTTACAATTTCTGGTCTCACTGCAAGTCCTCAACGTAAAAATATGACGAACACTCATTTTGGTTTTGCATCATTAATTCAATAAAAAACATATAAAATGAGAATAAAAATATTATTAACAATAGCTCTTATAGGTTGTATAAGTATTGCCCAAGCACAAAATAAAAAAGTATTAACAATGTATATAGCCGATAGCTTGGCAAGTGGAAGCTCGAAAGATGTGGTTGCAAGTTTTTTTCAAATGGCTTTCAACAATTTAAATGGACCCAACAAGGAATTTAATTTTTCATCGAACCCCTATGCCGTAATGCTCAAAAGCAATCCTAAACTTAGTATAGGCGAACAGTATGAACGTTACAAAACTTTGAGAAGATTAAATTTTAGTTTTGGGTTAAAGGTAGATTCTAACTTTAAGTTCAATGGCTTTAGCTCGGGCATTAAGTTTAAAATTGTGGATGATAGAGACCACACAACATCAAGAGCATATATAAATGGTTTTATAACTGATAATTTGAATAAAGACATTGATAAATTAGCCATTTATCTCCAAGGCTATGGAGATAGTACGTGGGGGCAAAGTCCTGCTTCAAACACTCCAGAATTTTCAGCAAAGCAAAGATTTATAAATGACTACAATCAATTTTTGAATGACACAACAGTTAACTATACAAGTATATCGAAACCGTTTAAGGATGCTTTGGATGAAATAATTAAAACCAAACAGTTAATACATCTTGCAAATGCAATAAACACAAATGATGGTTTCAATTATAGTAAGTACGACAAAAAACTGGCAGACAGTTTAAAGAACGTAATTAAAATGGGTTGGTTATGGACAGTTGGTTTAAGTGATACAACTTATAATAATGAATTTGCTTTTTCAAACGTTGCCCTAACAACAGAAATAAACAAAGGCATTTATAAATCTAAAGCAGGTGTAAATAATTTAGAACTAAACTTTAAGACTGGGTTAAATTTTTTAACAGATACTTTGCAAGGCAATAAAAACTTAAAACGCCTAATTCTAAATTCAGAGGCTGGTATAAACTGGGTAATAAGAGATGCACAAAATGAAAAATCGTATTTTGAAATTAAACTTGCTGCAGCCTACAGGCACAACTTTAACAATTTATATAATACAGAGGAAAGAAGCACTTTTACTATGAATGGCACTGCCCGAGTAAGGATTTACAACGACATTTGGATACCCTTTGATATAAAATGGGACCCCAATAATGGTAATGTATTTGGAAAAATAAGTGTTAAATCAAACTTTATTGGTATAGCCAGTTTACTTAAATAAAATCAATAACCCTCAACCAAAACTAACACAAATGCCAACCAAATCAACACAAGCTGCCACACCAGCAGCCAACGACAACCTAGCCGCAGCTATGGAAAGCATTGTTGCTGCACAATAAAAAGGCACATATACTTACTTATTTCTCATCAACGTCTCCCGCAGGGGACGTTGATGAAAAATTAACGCTTAAAACTTGTAATTTTTAAACTACACCTAAAACCAACAACATATTTACAAAATTATACTCAGTCAAGCGTATTATACTTTCTGTAGCGTACGGCTACCTATGTGGCGAAAGCTACGACCTGACGCTATTATTCTGCTACTATTAACGATTTTATAAAAAAATAATTCACAAATCTTATATTTATTAAACTTGTGGTGTTGCCGGTGTGGTTGCTGCTCTGTCCGCGCGACTATCTGTCGAGCTTCCTTAAGATCGGCACCGTACTCCTGCTGATCGTGGCTGTGGTCGTGGCCAATCCGAAGATGGAGGCCCCGGCGATCAACCAGATCTTCAAGGACGGCGGCGGGCCGTACTTCAATGGAGCCATTTTCCCGTTCTGCTTCATCTGCGTGATGTGCGGGGCGGTGTCGGGGTTTCA
>JANOZW010000422.1:0-9458 GCA_031429575.1 Ferruginibacter sp. | reverse complement strand
CTTGGTTAAATCCTCTTTCATTGTGTGCACTTACTAGTGCAGCTGCTGTTACACCTGTACCACAACTCAATGTTTCTGCTTCCACACCACGCTCATATGTGCGTACAAAAATGGAATACTGTCCCGTATTTTCTACAAAATTTACATTTACACCTTCATTTTTGAAAGTATCACTGTAGCGTATTTCATGCCCTTCTTTTTGTACATCTATTTTTCGTACATCGTTGCTATATTTTATAAAATGTGGTGAGCCTGTATTTAATAAAGAGTACGAAGAATGTTCTTCTACTTTATTCACGTCATTCATTTTTAAACGTACCACATTATTGGTATCTATTTCAGCTTCGTGCGCTCCATCTACGGCTAAAAAGCTATAAGTAGATTTGTGTATGCCAATATCGTAGGCAAAACGCACCATACACCTACCACCATTACCACACATAGTGCTTGGGTTACCATCAGCGTTGTAATAAATCATTTCAAAATCGTATCCTTCTTTTGTGGCTAGAATTATTAATCCATCAGCCCCAATGCCAAATCTTCTGTCACAAAGTTTTTTTATGCTGTGGGTATCAAGTTGTGACAAATTACCATCCCTATTATCAATAATTATAAAATCATTACCTGTTCCTTGGTATTTGCTAAATGTTATTTCCATTATATTTTTTCTGAAATTATTCCTAAAGTTTTTTTGATTAAATTTTCCACAGCAGCATTACCATCTGTACTAAACTCTTTGCTTATCCTATTTGCCACAATAGCACTTAAAGATAAACAATGATGACCCAATGTTTTTCCTAAGCCATAAATAGCAGATGTTTCCATTTCAAAATTACTGATGCGGTGTTGCCCAAAAGTAAACGATGTTAAGCTATCAATCAGATTTGGTTGGGCAAGGCCTAAACGTAACACTCTACCTTGCGGCCCATAAAAGCCTGGGCAAGTAACAGTAATACCATGATGAACGCCAGCCACAAATTCTTTAAGCAGTGCTGGGCTAGCGCCAAAAACATATGGCTTTGTTATGCTTTCCATTTGTGCATGCGTAATAAATGCTTGCTGTATAGATGTTTCTTCATCATTATTGGCAAAGCGATAAAAGTTCATCAAATTATCTAACCCAATGGCATGTGTACTAGCCACAAAACTATCTACTGGTATTTCTGCTTGCAAAGAACCAGATGTACCTACCCGAATAATATTTAGTTGCGTAAGTTTTTCTTTGATGGTTCTTGTCTCAAAATCAATATTTACTAAGGCATCTAATTCATTTAAAACGATATCAATATTATCTGGTCCTATGCCTGTGCTTGTTACCGAAATTCTCTTTCTGCCAACAAAGCCTGTATGGGTTACAAATTCTCTATGGTTGTTTGTAATTTCAATACTATCAAAATGTTTGCTCACTTCTTTTACCCTATCAGGGTCGCCCACGGTAATAATGGTGGTGGCTATTTCTTCAGGGCGGCAATTTACGTGGTAAGCCGCTCCACGACTATTGATTATTAACTCTGATGCTGCTATACGATTCATACATATTATTTAAGCACTCAATTTCGATGAAAAATTTAGTATTCTGATAAAAATTTCCCTATTTTTGCAAACCTAAATCGTAATTCGCAATTTGTTATTCGTAATTATGCATTTTAATTGGTCCTTTGGCCGAGTGGCTAGGCAAAGCTCTGCAAAAGCTTCTACAGCGGTTCGAATCCGCTAGGGACCTCAGGAAAATAAAAGCTGCATTTTTAATGCGGCTTTTTTGTTTTTAAAACAATCTGCTTCAAATAATTTTATTGAACCTAATTTTACAAAAAAATATTTCCCTTTAGCATGAACTACAAAAAAATCATCCAATACATCGCCATCATTTCTTGCTTAGCGCTTGTTGCAACCTGTTTTATTCCATGGGTACATTACAACAGTATTAATGTAACTTTTACAGGCTTCAATGTAAAAAAATTTGCTACTGGTGTAAATTATGGTAGAGCGGGGCTTATTGTTACCATTTTTACTTCGCTAAGCTTACTGCTTACTTTACTACCCTATAGTGCATTGAAAAGAATAAATATGTTTGTCTGTGCATTACTCTTTGCATATAGCATACGTACTTATGTATTGTTCACCGGTTCATTATTTGATGGCGAAGTGGTAAAACTTTCTGGTATCTATTTAATCGTTATCTTGTCGCTAATACTTGTGGTATGCAGTATTTTTACAAATGTAAAAGAAGATGATGTGCTTCAAGAAATGGATAAATCCAATTAATGCATAAAAGTTTTTTAAGTATGCATCTAATTAAAAAAAGATATCTTATTTTTAATATTCGATAAATTCTCAACAACTGATTGTGAATTTATTAACATGTTATTAGGTTACCTAAAAGTAAACAGAGTATTAACTAAGTTTGTAATCAATTATCAATTAAAAATTAAATTTAAACAAAATGAAAATCACGAAAATTACGATGGCTGCTGCGTTAATGTTAGCAGTTGCATTTACAAGTTGCAAACCAAAAGATGCAGACGTTAAAGCAAGTATTGAAACTGCACTTAAAGCAGATCCAATGGCTGCTACTACCATGGTAGATGTAAAAGATGGTGTTGCTACCATTTCTGGTGTATGTAAAGATGAAGCTTGCAAAGCAGGATGCGAAAAATTAGTATCAGGTGTAAAAGGTGTAAAATCTGTAGTAAACAATTGCACAGTAGCGCCACCACCACCGCCACCACCAGCTTCTATGACTACCACGCTTGATGCAGCTACACAACAAAAAGTAAAAGATGGCTTGAAAGACATGACAACTTTAACTTTACAAGGTTTTTCTGGAAAAGGTGCTATTATTAATGGCGAAATTTCTAAAGAAGGAAAAATGAAATTAATGCAAATGTTGGCTTCTGCTAAAGTAATGCTTGATGCTGCATCTAAAATAACAATGAAGTAATTAAAATCACCCAATAAAAACAAATAAAATGGCATTACAAGATAAATATGCAGAACTTATTGCTGCAGCAAAATCACACGGCGTAGCTAACCTTTCTGTAGCTGAACAAGATGGTGTATTACACGTAGCAGGTACAGCAGGTAGCACAGCTACATACGATGCACTGTGGGCATTGTACGACAAACTAGATCCAGGAATGGCTAGTGGAGATTTGATGATGAATGTGGACATTAAAGCTGATGCTGGTGCACAGTTGCAAGTAACTACAGATTCTAGCAATCTTAACATTAGAGCTACTCCTAGCACGGATGGCGATGTAGTAGGAAAAGCAGCACACGGCGAAACAGTAACATTGGTAGAAAAAACCGATGATAGCTGGTGGAAAGTAAGAACTGCTGATGGCGAAGAAGGATATGCGTATGCGCAATACCTTTCTCCTCTTTAATAGCTTAATTAATAATTATAAAAAATGCTGTTTCATTTATTTGAAACAGCATTTTTGTTTGTAGTATTGTTTATTAAACGTTTTAATGAAAATGGTATCAAAGCATAAATTTATTGTGATGAAAAAAAATGTATTTTATTCTTTATTAGTATTCACTTTTATTTTTTGCAATAAAGCAACTGCGCAATACAATTTTGCTGAAGCACAACATTGGCAAGAAAATAATACAAAAGCACTAGGTGGAAGAACAACATTATTGATTTTAAAAGATGATAAAATTATTTTTTCAAATTCTATAAATGAGCTTACAAGAAAACAAAAATTTGTTACAAAAATAGTTGCACGCCGTACAGGAAAAGATAGAAACGAAATGCTGAGAGATTTTGATGAAGAAACGAAAATACCAATAGCCAGTTGTAGTAAATGGCTGAGTGCCGCATTGGTAATGACTTTTGTGGATGAAAGAAAATTAAACATTACTGATACGGTAGGCAAATTTTTACCTATACTTTCTAAAGCTGGAAAAGGAAAAATTACGATTGCACATTGCCTAAACCACTCTACAGGTATAAATGCCGACAGTTTAAAAGAAAGTATAAAAGCTTTTAAAGAAGCCAATACAATGGATGATGCCATGCGAACAATTGCTACATTACCATTGGATAGTAAACCGGGTGAAAGCTTTAGATACAGCAATATTGGGTTGCAAATAGCTGCGGCAGTAATTGAAAAAATAAGTGGTAAAAGTTTTAGAATATTATTTGAAGAAAGAATAGCTAAACCTTGCAAAATGCTACATACAGATTTTGGTAAAAAGCCTATCCCCTTACCTGTAGGCGGAGCAGAAAGCACGGCAGAAGATTATATACATTTTTTGCAAATGATTTTAAACAATGGAAATTATAATGGGAAGATAATTTTGAAAAAAGAAACGGTGGCATTAATGCAACATAATTATACTTCTACCGAAAAAATAATATACTCACCTGAAGAAGCGGGCAATTGGGGGTATGGCTTTGGCGAATGGATTATGGATGATACAAAAGGAAATACACGATCTAATGTAGTAAGTAGCCCAGGTTTATTTGGTACATTTCCTTGGGTGGACAATAAACTTGGGTATTGTGGTATTTTGTTTACTTACAATATTAAAAGTAAGGGCAGGCACGAAAAATACCTTGAACTGAAAACGATTGTGGATAAAGCTATTTTAAATAACTAAACTATAAATGTGCTAATTATACTAGCTTTGCGACAATTAACAGACAATGAGAAAAATATTTTTTGTAGTATTATTTATTATTTTAGGGGAATTATCTTTTGCCCAAAAAGGCAAATTGTTAAAAGGCATGTACATACAATGGGGATATAATAAAGAATGGTACACCAAAAGTAACATTCGTTTTAAACTTGCCAATGGAGATGATTTTACATTTAGAATGGCGAAGGCGCATGATAGACCTGATTTAGACGGCATTTATAAAAACCCTGTAGAAATATCTATTCCTCAATACAATTATCGTATGGGTTTTTATTTAAACGATAGTCATACAAAAGCTATAGAATTAAATTTTGATCATATAAAATACATTGTAACCGACTATCAAAAGGTACATGTAAAAGGAGTAATAAACAAGGTGCAAGTGGACGCTGACAGTATTTTAGATCCAGAAAATTTTGTGCATTTAGAACATACTGATGGTGGAAATTTGTTGCATATTAATTATGTGCAACAAAAAACATTGCTCATGAATAAGGCCAATACTAGACCATTGATAAATTTAATTTGGAAAGTAGGTGCAGGAATAAATATCCCTCGTACAGATTTTACATATCGTGGCGATAGATATAACAATGCCTTTCATATAGCAGGCTACAACCTAGCGGCAGAAGCTGGAGCAAGATATTATTTTGGTAAAAGATGGTTTTTAGAGGGAACAGGAAAAACAGGTTACGTACGATATATAAATGCATTGGCTAATACAAATACCGATAAAGGCAATAGAGTAATACATGCGTTTGGTTATTTAGAATTTATTTTCTTATTTGGTTACGATATCAAGTTTTAATTTTATTTTATTTCATTGAATGCAGCAACACATACTAAACTTGTAAAAGAAACGGCTGCATTATTGGGTTTCGATTTTTGTGGTATTGCCAAAGCACAATTTTTAAATGACGATGCTCGTAGGCTTGAAACATGGCTTAATAAAGGAATGCATGGCAGCATGCAATATATGGAAAAGCATTTTGACCTGCGTACAGATCCGACAAAACTTGTACCAAGTGCAAAATCTATCATCACACTTCTTATAAATTATTTTCCAGAAAAAATACAAAATATAAATTCTCCTAAAGTATCTAAATATGCTTATGGAAAAGATTATCATGATATTATTAGAGAAAAACTAAACCATTTTTTCTTTTTACTGAAAGAAAAAATAGGTGAAATACATGGACGTGGTTTTGTGGATAGTGCACCTGTGCTAGAGCGTGCATGGGCACAAAAAAGTGGTTTGGGTTGGATTGGCAAAAATGGCAACTTGATAAACAAAAAACAAGGCTCATTCTTCTTTATAGCTTCCTTAATTACAGATTTAGATTTGCTGGCTGATGAAGAAGGCGTAAAAGATTACTGTGGCACTTGTACAAAATGTATTGATGAATGCCCAACGCAAGCTATTCTACCCGATAAAGTTGTTGACGGAAGTAAATGCATTTCGTATTTTAGCATTGAGCTAAAAGATGCATTGATACCGGATAAAATGAAAGGTAAATTTGATAATTGGCTGTTTGGTTGTGATGTGTGCCAAGATGTTTGCCCGTGGAATCGTTTTAGCAAACCCAATACAGTAGAGGGTTTTAAACCAATAAACGAAATTCTACATTACTCTACAAATGATTGGGAAGAATTGACAGAGGAAAAATTTAAAATTATTTTTAGTAAATCGCCATTAAAACGAAGTAAGTTTGATGGGATTAAGAGGAATTTGAAGTTCTTACAATAACATTTATGATTTATTATTGGGGTTCTACATATTTTTTCAACGCCTGCAAAGCATCTTGATACCCCTGCCCTGCCATTTTCTCTATAAATATGCCACTAAACTTTTCCCAAGGATACCATTTTAAATGTACAATGGCTTGCCATTGCACTTGCATGTTTCCTTGCTCTTGCACAGGCATGAGGGTTAACATATTTTCAATATCATTTTCACCTTTACTTTGTAAATTAACTTTTACGAATGGATATTTTTTTTCTACAATTATTAGTTTGTACGTTTTTCCCTTTTGTGTCCATTCTGCAGTTGAATTTATTTGATTGGTAGTTGTACTAAAATTTAAAGCCATAGAATCAGCTTTAAATACTGGGTGCCAATTTTTCCAATTTTTTAAATCGCTTATTTCGTTAAATAATTTTATGGAATCTGCTTGTACGGTTACTGCCCTTGCGGTTACTATTCTACTTGGTATTAGCAATGATATAAGCGTAACCATTATAAATAATCCTACAAAAACAAATATGGCTCCTTTGATTAATTTCATTTTTTATTTTCTTTACAATTTAATTTCTAATCGATGACCGAATTTTATTATTCCCATTTAAAAACTTTTATTGCTATTACATAAACAATAATAGCCCACAATAATAATATCAAAATTAGAGGTAGATGTATTTCAAAACTGAATAATTTCATTGCTTTTGATACTTCCCAAAAATGCTTTCCTTCAAATGCTATACTTCTCATTAATGTATTAAAATGGGTTAAAGGCAAAATATTTGAAATGTGTTGTAGCCATTTAGGAAAAACTTCTACAGGAAAGAAAGTTCCTGCTAATATGAATTGTGGCATTATTACTAAGTTTGCAAAAGCAGGTATTGTAGAATCATTTTTTGCAATTCCACTTATTATAAATCCAAACCCCATAAAAATAACTAATCCAAAAAAACTAATAAATAACATTTCCAAAAAAGTTACGAAGCCATTAATTAATGTAAAATCAAATAAAAAATGACCAACACTTATAATAATTATTGCTGTAAGCATTTGGAAAATAATTCTGCTTAAAGCTTCACCTAAAATAATATATGTTCTGCTTATAGGTGTTGCAAAAAATCTTTTTAATACCATTAAATTTCTTAAGTTAAAAAATGTAAATGCCATACCAAAAACTCCAGAGCCCAATAGTGAAAATCCAATTTGACCCGGCAGAATAAAATCAATTCTTTTATATTGCCTTATTTCAGTTATATCTTTTTTATAATCAAAGTCAAACTTGGCGATTACAGGCCTTTGCTTATACAACCCATCGCTCACTTCATTTATTTTATTCTCAATTAGCGATTTTAATAATGGCCATTTATCATCACTCGAATTTGTACTTTTTAGTTCAATATTATAAGGAATAACCCCTCCTTGATTCTTTCTAATATTAATAATACCTGCAATATTCCCTTTTTTTTGTGATTCCGTTAAATCTATTACAGATTTAAATTTTATTATCTTTACTCCATCAGTATTTTTGAGGGCATAATAGAATTCATTTGTTGTATCAGCATTATTGGCAATAACAATGTTCAAATTCTGCATACCGTTTCCATTTCCGATAAATCCGAAAACTACTATAAAAATAAATGGAAATATAATGCTAAAAATTAACGCTGACGGGGTACTTAAAATTGACCTTAAACTTGCCCTTGTAATGGCAAACATGGCTTTTACTTGACTATACTTCATACACAATTAATTATTTTGTAAAGCTATAAGAAAAAAAGGATAAAAAACTTGGAAGATTAAGACATGTGTCGTAATTTTGGGGACAAATGACGAAGATATATGAAAAAGCAACAAAAAACAACTATATATAAAATAGACGAAGAAAAACCAATGATGGCAGAAGAGCCAAACGTTTTCTATGGCAATTTAAGGACTACTTTGGCATTAAAAGAATTTACTTACAACGATTTTAAAAAAGTAGCAGATAAAATTCCTTTTAGCTTAGCAGAATGGGCTACTATTTTGCATGTAAGTGAGCGCACATTACAACGGTATGCAAAAAACAATAGCTCCTTTGCACCTATAAATTCGGAGCGTATTGCACTCATAGAAAAAGTTTTACAACAAGCCAAACTAGCCTTTGGTAAAACAGAAAAATTTTATGATTGGATAAGAAGAAACCCATACATGTTAGAAGGTAATCTTTCTATTAATTCTCTTTCCACATTTGAAGGTATCCAAAATGTACTAACCCAATTAGGAAGAATACAACACGGTATTTTCGCATGATTGTACACCGCATTTGCAACTCTCTTTACAGCGATGACCTTTCGGGTACTGGCGCCAAATTATTTGGCGGCAGGTGGAACTCGAAAGGCATTCCTATGCTCTATGTGAGTGAACATATTTCCCTTGCAGTGCTCGAAATGCTTGTAAACAATCAGTTTAAAGATTTTTCTATTGAACTAATTTTACTACGTATTAGCATACCAGATACCATCGAAATAAAAGAAATAAAATTGAATAAATTAAAATCGAAATGGAATGAAGATTTTAGTTACAGTAAATTTATTGGAAACGAATTTATAAAATCGATGAATAGTTTGGTTTTAAAAGTACCTTCTGCAGTTATTAGCGAAGAACATAATTATCTTATAAATCCATTGCATACTGATTTTAAAAAGATAAAAATATCAGATACAAAACAATTTAGTACCGATGAACGTTTGTTCACCATTTAGTTATGCATACAGTTTATCTTCTTCTTGGTAGTAATATGGGTAATAGTAATGAGCAATTATTTGTAGCAAAAAAATATATTGCAACAGATATTGGACAAATTACAGCTGCATCATCACTTTATACTACTGCTGCATGGGGCAATACAAGCCAAGCAGACTTTCTTAACCAAGTGCTAATTATAGAAACTACTTTAACGGCTACCAAACTTCTAAAATCCGTTTTAGCCATTGAAAAAAAGATGGGCAGGGTAAGAACCATCAAAAATGCGCCTCGTATTATTGATATAGACATTTTATTTTTCTGTTGTACCATCTCATTGTTGAAAAATAAA
>JANOZW010000421.1:0-2868 GCA_031429575.1 Ferruginibacter sp. | reverse complement strand
TACGCTACAGAATGGCCTCAATTTTATACTGCCACTATACTCAACTGGCAGCATCTTTTAGAAGAAGATAAATACAAAGACATAATAGCAAAAAGTTTGCAATTTTGTGTAAAAGAAAGCAAAGTTAAATTGTATGCTTTTGTAGTAATGAGTAACCACATTCATTTGGTATGGCAACAAATACCCCCTACCACAAAAGCAACATTGCAACATAGTTTTATGACATTTACTGCACAAAAAATAAAAGAAGATTTACAAAAGAATAATACTACTTTATTGGAAAGCTTTAAAGTAAATGCTAAAGATAGACTGTATCAAATATGGGAAAGAAATCCACTTGCTGTTGATTTATTTTCGCCAAAAGTATTTCACCAAAAAATAGAATATGTTCATTATAATCCAGTAAAAGCTGGATTGTGTTTGCACCCTGAGGATTATTATTATTCATCAGCAAAGTTTTATGCTACAGGTATAGATGAATTTAATATGCTAACGCATTATGATGGGTGAGGTTTTATTGCATTTATTTTGTAGGTAGTGCAATGTGTTGTTGGTACGCTTGGCTGCTTAGCCTGCGCTGCATACCAACAACGGCGGCGCTTCACGAAACTAAACTAAAACTTCACAGAGTTTTTGTAGATTTGGGATACCAAAATAGCGACACAGGTATTTTGGAGTATGTTATTTAAACTAAAATACCAGCAAGGGCGAATGATTGCTTTATGTTGTAAAATAAGCTTTGATTTAGGAAATGAAGGTTTTATAACTTTTGAAGCTAAGAGCTTATTGAAAGATTATTATGCAAGGTTTGGTACAAAGCCTATTGGTGGTTTAAAGATGTATTTAGACAGTAACGCCGCAAAAAATTAGTTGATATTTATTTTTAAATTCCTTAAATTTACAGTATGAAGTCAATAACAAAAACATTAAAAAAGCCAGTAGTGTACGACGAAACAAATGTACCGGCTGTTATTGTATGAGTGGCAAAAATTTAACAGATGTAGAAGCTAAGAAAATGATGGAATTTATTAAAGCACAAAAAACGTACAAACCTAAAAGTGTTTTAGGTAAACAATTGTTATATTAAGTTATATCTTCTATTATGCCTCTTTTTTCAGAGGCTTTTTTGTGCGATACGAGACCGTTTCGGCAGGGTTTCACGGTTGGTTCTTTTGTACTTCAAAGTATATGCTGGTGAAAATTCCGCAGAGAAGTCAAAAAAATCCGTAGCGCTCATCCCCAGCTAAACCCCACGGATAACAACATGTTTTATAAGAAAATCTATCTCCTAAACACAATCTTATTCGGATTTACCCCTGGTGCTACAGAAAAAGAAAACTTTTTTACACCTGCGCTGCTAAAGCAAGTTACACTACCCGCACTTACATAATTTTTTGAATCAGCTATATACACATCGCCGTTTAGGTCATCTACATTTATGCCATATGGTGTGGTAATAATGGTACCATCGGTTATAAATTCGTTGCGCACAATTGTGTTGGTGGCGCTGTTAAAAACCTTTGCTGTACCTCCGCCGCCGTAGTTATTAAACACATAAGCTATGTCTCCAAAAATACGAATATGCGAATATTGAAAATTTGGCCCAAGGTTTATACCATTGGCATTGGTGCTCCCATTTATTACAGAAACCGATGGGGGAATATTTCCAAAATTACCATACGCACTTACAAAAATATTACCTGCTTGGTTTATTTCAATTTTGTTTGGGTTTACACCTACTTTTATTTTTTTAATTTCTGTATCGGTATTTAAATCTATGAGTGATACAGTAGAATCTGGTATGGCATTGTAACCACCAGAGTTGGCTACATACAAATAATTATCAGATGCTGCAATGCCTTCGGGGTTTGGCCCAACGGCAATTGTTTTTACGATGGTCAAAGATGAAGTATCTATTACGCTTACTTTATTATCGTATGCGGTTATATACACTTTACCTCTTGCGCCTACAGCATAGCGAGGGCTTTTATTTACTGCGCCATCTATAAAACTAATGTTTTTTATAAAAGTTGCATTGCTTGCATTTAAAACGGTTACTCTGCCGGATACATTCATTACAATATATAATTTGCCGCCATACACTATCATGTCATTGCCAGTATCGCCTAGGCCGCCTGTTATTGTTGGGTTTTGCTGCGCAAAGAAATCGCCCACTACAGTATTGCTGCTATTGTTGTAAAACGATAGTTTGGTATTGTTGCTACCAAAGCCACCTTCGCTCAAAATATACTCGCCAATGGCGGGAGTAAGTTGCACTGGTGCTACTGTTACAGCATCGTCATTTTTTTCGCAGGCATTTAATACCATCGTCATTGCAGCAAGTGCACTCAAAATTCTAATTGATTTCATATTTTATTTTTTAAAATTTACTATAAAAGATATTCTGTAATTGAAACGAAGCATTGGGTAATACCGTATTATTTCGTATTGTGTGTTAAAAATATTATTTGCTTCTGCTACAATTTTATAATTTTCTTTTAGTGTATAGGCAAGCGATACATCATGACTACTCCAACCTTGCAATAGATTTTCTGGTATGGCATCGCCTTGTCTATAGCGGTAAGATGACCCTAAGAGGTGGTAACTAAAAACAGTTCTTTTGTATTGTGCACTCATGCTCATGCTACCCGTATGCATGGGTGTGTAAGGTAATTGTGTTTTGTAAGAAGTTAATGTGGCATCAGATACATCTAATGCTTGCTGAAAAGTATAAGATATATTGGAGGATAATTGTACCCCATTAAATTGTTTGAAGTGTAAGTGCAGCGTAGCATCCAAGCCTTTTATTTTTACGGTACCTATATTTTGCATACTCCATTGAAATAAATTTTGACTTGGTACGGCCAA
>JANOZW010000420.1:0-15202 GCA_031429575.1 Ferruginibacter sp. | reverse complement strand
CAAAAAACCAAATATTGACTTCATCCCCTTCTTTATACCATTTTGGTATTTTAGTTTTATCACTCCATCTGCTAAATTTATACACGCTTTTATTATCCGCAAAAGAATAATTGTAGTATGCCGTTTTAAAATCAGACATATTTTCTTTCATCATCTCATCCCAACTATCGTTACTCATTGTTTTTTTTATATTGGTGGTTACCTCGTATTCAATCACAGCTTTATCTATAAACTGTTGCGCATGTACATTCGATGCAACAATTATTAATGCTACTATAAAAAGTAATTTTTTCATCTCTATTATTTTTTTTAATTATTTAGATGCCCCAGCGGTTTTGTTTTTAAAATTCCATGTAAACCCAATCATAGCGTATCTTTTAAGCCTATCGTTTTGAACTTCTGATACGCTAATGTCACTAAATCTTCTATCTATACCAATATTTTGATTTAGAATATCTCTAATCATTATGTAAGCCGTAAACTCATCTTTCTTAAATGTTTTTTGAAGCTTGGCATTCCACAGTTGGTTGCTAAGGTTGGTTTGAAAATCTGGTGTTTTTTGGCGAACAAAGTAATTATAGTCTGAAGAAAAAGACCAAGTTTTTTTATAATACACAGTGGCATATAATTCTAAATTATACGTATTGAATTTTTTTATTTGGTTATTTTGCGTAGTAGTATTTCTATTGTTAGAAAAATTATTGTTTATACTAAAATCATATTTCTTATCTGCCGATTTGGATAAATAAAGAGATAACCCAGAGTTTAATGTTTTTGAAAAACTATTTATATTATTGATTACATTAACCATCTTATTAAAACTCATATTGGGATTTACACCCACTTGCAAGTCGATTTTTTTTATTTTAAACCAAGTGCCGCCATAAAAGTTTATAGAAAAATTGCCGTTGGTATTTATTGGTTTGGTGGTTGTTTTGCCACTATCGAGGTCACTTATTCTGCTATAAGATATGGCATTGCTTACCGTTCTTATGTTAAGCGATTGGTACGTGTTCAATTCTTTTAAGAAATTATAACTGTTATGCGACAGCCTAAGACTATTGGTGAATGAGGGTTTCAAATCTGGATTGCCAATAAACTGATTAAAGAAATTGGCATTGTTTCTTAATGGTTGTAAGTCGTTAAGGCTAGGTTGGCTTGTATTACCATTATAATTTACACGCAAGCTATGATTGCTTTTATACGTATATGTAAAACTTGCTGCTGGAAAAAAGTTGGTGAAATTTCTCTTATAATCTTTGTTGAAAGATTTATCGAGCAAATCAAAATTGGTAAATCCAAATCCACTACCAAAACTGTATTTTATTTTCTTTGAGTTGTAATTTATTTTTAAGCTAGGTCTATTTATTGTAATGACCTGACGAAATTGATTAGACAATGAGTCAACAACAAAGTCATATTTACCAGTTAGATTTGAATAGCTATACGTTAGTTGGTCGTTGGAGCCTTTATTAGATGTAATTTGATGCGATAGTTCTAAAGAATGTTTTTTAGTTAATGGCTCTGTATATACAATATTTGTTGAAAAACTTTGGTTTGTTCTATCGGATATTCTATTCTGATTTAAATCTTGGATAGATGAAGATGTTCCATTTTTGAAAGTAATATTGTTAGATTTTAATAAAACAGTACCCTCTGTATTTAAAGTGTTCCAGCTGCTGTTTATGGAAAAAGTGCGGCGTGCTTTTTTAAATCTGTGTTTAAATAATATGCTACCCAAATAAGAAGCTTTATCGCTGTTTGTATTCGTAATTCTGTCAGACGAATTTTTTAATATACCTTTTGATCCACTGGTAAATGCATTTTCTACTTCATTGCTTATGGTGTTGTAAAAATTTGCTTTGCTTGTAAATTTTATTGTGTTACTAGAATCTAACTTTACATCGTAAGAAGCACTAAATTTAAAATTACTACGGTTTACATTTATAGAGGTATTGGAATTTTCATTTAGCACACTATCGCCAAATTGGGTTTGGGTAAACCTCGTATTATTGTTGGTGTAAATTTGGCTATTGTATTTTGGTGTAAGATTTAGTGTTTGCTTATCATTCCATTTGTTGCTGTATTGAAGCCCTGCATTGGTATTTCGTATAAAACCATTCTCTGTATCCACATACGGTTCATCATCATTACTACCTCCTGTCCATTGATAACTCACTTCACCATCATCGTCCATACTCATGCTTACATTATCATTTTCGCCACCAAATTTTTCACTGTCTTGCCAGCTAAGCCTATCTTGCCCAGTATTGCCATTTAATACAAAAGCAGATAATTTTCTCTTGCCTTTAAAACTACTGAATAGCAGGTTGGTGTTGTATCTATCATCAATAATTTTTTGCGGCCCGCCTGAGGCATCTATTTTTCCAAAGTAGCCAGTTTTTTTATTGTCTTTTAATTTTAAATTTATTGTCTTTTTTGTATCACCATCATCTATGCCTGTAAATTCTGCTTGGTCACTTTTTTTATCAAACACCTGTACTTCTTTTACAGCATCGGCTCTTAAATTTTTTACAGCCATGCCAGGGTCATCACCAAAAAACTCTTCACCATCCACCAATACTTTCGTTACTTTTTCGCCCATGGCTTTTATTTCACCGTTTTTATCTACTTGTATGCCAGGTAGTTTTTTTAGCAACTCCTCCACATTGGCGTTGGCACTTACTTTAAAACTGTCGGCGGTGTAAATAGTAGTATCGCCTTTTATGCGTATGGCTGAGCCCGATTTTACAATAACATCTTGCAATAATTTACTTTTATTGATAAGGGTAATTATCCCCAAATTTGTTTCTGTATCTTTTATATGTATGCTATCTGTATAATCTGCATAGAGTGCATGCGCAGTCATTAAAATGTAATTGCCAGGGGCAGTATTTTTTATGCTAAAATTTCCATTGGCATCGGTACGGGTAAATTTGTATAAAAACGAGTCAACAGGTGAAAGCAAAGCTACTACTGAATTATAGACAGGTCTTTTTTCTGAGCCATCGTTTAATGTACCTGTAATAGTAGTAGTTTGGCCAAAACTATTAAAACAAAAAAATAGTAATACTGCTAGTAATACAGAGACTTTATGCATAAATAGTAATGGTTTTTTTTATAGGCCTAAACCTAGAAATAACTTATTTGCATTAAAAGTAATATAAGCCATCTTAAGAATCAATTAAGCATATCTTAAATTTACGTTAAACAAAAACTTTTGGTTTAGATGTGTTTTAAATCCTTTTAAAAGAGTCGCAAAAAAAATGCGACTCTTAATTATTGTAAATTTTGCCAACTGCTACATGCCAACTGCAAACTGCTCTCTTTATATTTGCATCATCAACCCACCATCAAACATATTACAAACACCCATCGAATACCTCACAGGTGTATCCACACAGCGGGGCGATATGCTGCGCAAAGATTTGAATATACATACCTTTAATGATTTGCTCAATCATTTTCCTTTTAGGCATGTGGACAAAACACAGGTGGATGCCATTGCTTCGCTTAATCAATATGATGAGTATGCCTATGTAGCTGGAAAATTATTGAGCCTCGATTTAATGGGAGAGGGTAGAGGAAAAAGATTGGTTGGGAAATTGAAAGATGGCTCTGCTACTATTGATTTAGTTTGGTTTCAAGGAATAAATTATGTAGAAAAAATAATGCATGTAGGGCATCAGTATTTGGTATTTGGCAAGCTTGGTTTTTTTATGGGTACGCCACAAATTGCACACCCAGAAATTGAAAATTTTTCTCCACAAAAAATGGAAGGTAAAGCAACACTAGAGCCCATTTACCCTTCTACAGAAAAATTAAAAGCAAGAGGCATTACTGGAAATGTATTTGGAAAATTTACTGCAGAACTTTTTTTAAAAATTACAGAAAAGGACTTGCCAGAAAATTTGCCTGAAGCTACTATTACAGAATACAAACTCATGCGCAGGTATGAGGCATACAAGCAAATACATTTTCCATCTACAGAAAAACATTACCAACATGCACTCCGCCGTTTAAAATTTGAAGAATTATTTTTTGCGCAAATGCGTATGCAAATTACCCGCATGCAAAGGCATCGTTTTAGCAAGGGCAATGTGTTTGAATCAGTGGGCGATTTATTTAATAATTTTTATAGCAATTATTTACCCTTTACACTTACTGGTGCACAAAAAAGAGTGCTCAAAGAAATACGAAAAGATACAGGTAGTGGCAGACAAATGAGTAGGCTTTTGCAAGGCGATGTGGGTAGTGGAAAAACAATGGTAGCATTACTTTGTATGTTGATAGCAGCCGACAATGGTTTTCAATCTGTGCTAATGGCACCTACAGAAATATTGGCCACACAGCATTTTATAAATATTAGCGATATGCTAAAAGACATGCCTGTAAAATTACATTTACTCACAGGTTCTGTAAAAACAAAAGCTCGTAGAGAAATTTTAAAAAATGCCGAAGATGGTACAGCTCATTTTTTAATAGGCACACATGCTGTAATAGAAACAAAAGTAAATTTTAAGAATCTTGGGCTAGCCATAATAGATGAACAGCATAAATTTGGTGTAGCACAAAGAGCACAATTAAGAGATAAAAATAACATACCACCGCATGTGCTTGTAATGACGGCAACGCCCATACCACGTACACTTGCCCTAACTGCCTATGGAGATTTAGATTATAGTGTAATGGACGAATTGCCACCTGGCAGAAAACCAATAGAAACCATTCATAGAAACGAAAGTGCCAGGCCACAAGTAATGGACTTTATAAAAACAGAAATTGCACAAGGCAGGCAAGTGTATATTGTTTACCCATTAATAGAAGAGAGTAGCACACTCGATTTTGAAAATTTGATGAAAGGGTATGAAGAAATAAAATCATTTTTTCCTGAGCCAAAATACTGGATAAGCATGGTACATGGTAAGCAAGACCCAGCAGTAAAAGAAACCAACATGCAACGTTTTGTAAAAGGCGAAACAAATATAATGGTTAGTACAACTGTAATTGAAGTTGGCGTGAATGTTCCCAATGCATCTGTAATGGTTATAGAAAGTGCAGAGCGTTTTGGTTTATCACAATTGCATCAACTTCGTGGGCGTGTAGGGCGTGGTGCAGATAAAAGTTATTGTGTGTTATTAACTGGCAGAAAATTATCCAACGATGGTAGAGAACGTATGAAAATAATGGTAGCTACCAATGATGGATTTTTGATTTCAGAAAAAGACCTTGAACTGCGTGGTCCAGGAGAAATAGAAGGTACAAAACAAAGTGGTGCACTAAATTTTAAACTAGCGAGTATTGTAAATGATAAAGCCATGCTTGAAGTGGCTAGAGATGTGGTGGAAAAAATATTGGAAAATGACCCAGATATAGAATTGCCTGAAAATGTGCCCGTAAAAGATTATTTGGTATCACAAAAAGGGAAAACGAAGTGGAGTAAGATTGCTTAGCAGCAGTTGACAGTTGGCAAAATTCACTTTGCAAAATGCAATTGGCAAAAAGTAATGTGTGGTTATTAAAAAAATTGTAAATAAAAACTACAAATAATAAAAATTGGTTCAAACTGTGAAGCGTTCAAAATCCCTCCTTTTGGGGCTTTTTCCTTACTTTTCGTAATGTAAAACACAATAGCTGCGTTATTTTCATATAAATACGTAAATTGTAAGCAAAAAATTATCCTTGCACGCTATTTCTACAATAATATTTAGGTTTCTATTTTTAGTTTTCACTTTTCTTTTAGGAACAAATGCTTTTGCACAAATGGAGTTTGTACAAAATAAAGGGCAGTGGGATAAACGTGTAAACTATAAAGGAGATTTTAGTACTGGTGCTTTTTTTTTAGAAAACAAGGGGTTTACTGTTCTACTAAATAAACCTGACGATGTAAAAACGCTTTCAGAAATTAAGCATGGTATTCGTTCTCCAAAATCTCCTAAACTACCTGCTTTAAAAGATTTTATTTTTCATTCTTTTGCTTACAACGTTTCTTTTTTAGGGGCATCAATAAATCCTGAGCGCATTCCCGATAAGCCTTTGCCTACTTACAATAATTATTTTTTAGGGAATGATAAAACCAAGTGGGCAGGCGATTGTAAAATTTATAATGCAGTTACTTATAAAAATATTTACCCAAATATTGATGTGCGATATTACAGTACACAAAATAAACTGAAATACGATTTTATTGTGCACCCAGGTGGAAACCCTGCTGCTATTGCTTTGCGATATGATGGCGGGGTAAAATTATCTATAAAAAATAAGGCATTAATTATTGGTACAACTGTAGGAGATGTTACAGAGTTAGAGCCTTATTCGTACCAAACCAATGTGTATGCAAAAGCAGATGTTGTTACAAAATATGTAATAAAAGATAATGTAGTAAGTTTTGCTGTAGGTAAATATGATACTGCTGCTACATTAATAATAGATCCTCAATTAATTTTTTCCTCTTTTACTAAAAGTACGGCAGACAATTGGGGTTATACAGCCACACCTGGTGCTGATGGTAGTTTTTTTGCAGGGGGTGTTGCTTTTTCAAGTGGGTATCCTGCTTCACCGGGTGCATTTCAAACCACCTTTCAAGGTACTACCCCGGGTTCATATTTTACTAGTTATGATATTTCCATATTCAAATTTTCTGCAAACGGTACACAAAGATTATATGCCACTTATTTAGGCGGTAGCGATGCAGAACAACCTCATAGCATGATTGCAGATGCAGCTGGTAATTTAATTATTGCAGGTAGAAGTAATTCTCCTAATTATCCACTATTAACTTCAATACCAGATACTGGAGCTGGTTATGATATTGTTATCACTAAACTAAATGCTGCAGGTACTGCATTGTTAGGTTCAATAAAAATTGGCGGCTCTGAAGATGACGGTGTAAATATTGCCGACAAATCATTGGTGTTTGGGGATACAAGTATTAGAAGAAATTATGGAGACGACGCAAGAAGTGAAGTTATACTAGATGCTGCAAACAATGTAATTCTTGCATCCTCCACAAAGTCTAATAATTTTCCTGTAGTTAACGCTGTGCAACCTGCTTTTGGTGGAGGTTTGCAAGATGGTGTTATATTAAAACTTACGCCTAACCTTTCATCCATTCTTTTTTCTACTTATTATGGTGGAATTTTAAATGATGCATGTTTTGTAGCAGCTATAAACCCCATTACAAATAATTTATATGTAGGTGGTGCTACAGAAAGCAATAATTTGCCTGGGAGCACAACAGGTAGTGTAAACCCTAATTTAGTGGGCAATATAGATGGTTTTGTTACGGAGCTTCAGCCAAACGGTTTATCTATCTTAAAGACAACTTATATTGGTACAACAGCTATTGATATAGTTTATGGATTAAAATTTGATAAGTATGGCTACCCATACACTATGGGAACTACTACAGGTGTGTGGCCGGTTACATCGAATGTAGTGTATAGTGTACCCAATTCAAAACAATTTATAACAAAGTTGCAGCCAGATTTATCAGCTTATGTTTACTCCACTAATTTTGGAACCAACGATGCTTTACCTAATATTTCTCCTATAGCTTTTTTAGTAGATCGATGCGAGAATGTGTATGTATCTGGGTGGGGAGGTAATACAAACGGCGGTTATTCGAATAGCGGTACAATTGGTTTGCCAGAGGTAGATCAAATACCAGATTTACCAACAGCAGATGGTTCCGACTTTTATTTTTTCGTACTAAGAAAAGATGCACAAGCTCAATTATTTGGTTCGCATTTTGGGCAAGACGGTGGGCAGGGCGATCATGTGGACGGGGGTACTAGTAGGTTTGATGCCAATGGCGTAATTTATCAAGCAATGTGTGCAAATTGCTCAAGCCCAGGGATTGATTTTCCTACATATCCAAGACCGCCTAGCACAAACTTACCTTGGTCTAGCACAAACCTTAGCAATAATTGTAACCTTGCCGCCGTAAAAATAGATATGAATTTTGCAGGGGTTGCCACTACTATACAATCATCAATACTAGGTGTATTAAATGATACTGTTGGGTGTGAACCTGTGCTAGTAAGTTTTAGAGATACATTACAAAAAGGCGTAAAATATTATTGGAATTTTGATGTGTTAACTTTCCCAAATAATACCGATACAATTACATTGGTTGCAAATGCTGCTCACTTATATCCCACAATTGGTGTATACAGTGTAAGGCTTATTTCCGAAGATTCCAGCACTTGTAATATTAGAGACACATCTTACATCAACATTACTATTTCTGATAGAAAAGTTGCACCAAAATTTACAGCTAAAAGAATTCAACCTTGTACAGATAAAACGTTTGAGTTTACAAATCTTTCTACCAATTTTGGTAATAGTGCATTTTTGCCTACTTCATTTGTTTGGGATTATGGGGATGGTTCTCCAAAAGATACCACTAATTTAAATCCTGTACGAACGCACAAATATGCAGGCCTAGGAACGTATTTCGTTGTACTCACAGTTATTGATCCACGCTTTTGCAATGCACCTATTTCTGATACGGTAAGAATTACCGTAGAGCCAAATGTAACTGCAATTATTGATAGCATCCTTCCTGCATGTGCCCCTTTTACTGCATCCTTCAAAAATAAATCGCTCCTTGGTATTACATGGTTATGGGAAATTGTAGATGTAGCTACTGGAGCTACAATACATACATCTACTGATTTTGAACCAACGTTTACTTTTACAAATGCCGGTACATACAAATACCGATTAATAGCATCAAACCCAAATACATGCAATCTAAAAGATACAACGAAATATATCAGCATCACTTTTGGTAAATTTCCAATTGCAGCTTTTACTTGGAGCCCGAATCCGCCCGAGCCAAATGCACCTGTAACATTTACAAATTTATCTAGTGATGCTACTAATTACTTATGGGAGTTTGGCGATGGAGAAAGTTCTACAGCCTTTGAACCAGTACATGAGTATAACAAAACGGGTAGTTACAATGTTGTATTATATGCATTTAATAGATCAATTTGTTTAGACACACTTCCAGCAATAGTACCAGTAATTATTAATCCATTGCTTGATGTACCCAACGCTTTTACACCTGGCAAATTTGGTACGAATAGTGTAGTATATGTACGGGGTTATGGAATAGCAAAAATGGATTGGCGCATTTATAATCGATGGGGGGAACTGGTTTTTAGATCCTTAAACAAAAGAGAAGGATGGGATGGATTTTATAAAGGAAAATTACAACCCACAGATGTTTACACATATACACTCGATGCGGAGTTTGTAGATGGACAAAAAGCAAGAAAGACTGGAGATATTACTTTATTGAGATAAACGATTGCGGAAGTTGTAAGTTTAATCCTTGCATTAAAAGTGTACATGCTGCGTAAAAGTTGAAAAAGGAATCATTAATAAACAAGTAATATAAAAATTTCGTTAAATAGTTGCATAATTGCCATAACTAAAATCGTATTTGAACTAGTTTTCGTTTATTTCATTAAATTGTACAAAATAAATTAATATATTTTGATAGGTAAGTTTCCATTGTTTGTATTAAGTATATGTGCTATGTTTTTTCTAGTTGAAAATGCATCGGCACAAATGGAGTTTGTGCAAAACAAAGGGCAGTGGAATGATAAAATAAAATTTAAAGGTGACTTTAGTACTGGTTCTTTCTTTTTAGAAAATAAAGGTTTTACGGTAGTGCTTAACAAACCCGAAGACCTAATAAGAAGGAAAGCATTTTCTCATGGCAACACAAACAAATCTGATAAGGATATTTCTCAAACTGATTTAACCTTGCATTCATTTGCTTATAACGTAACTTTTCTTGGAGCAGCTACTAATGCTCAAAGAATACCTGATAAGCCGCTGAGTATTTATAAAAATTATTTTATTGGCAACAATGAAAAAAATTGGGCTAGTGATTGTAAAGTGTACAATGCCGTAACGTATAAAAATGTATATCCAAATATTGATATAAGATATTATACAACCCAAGATAAATTGAAGTACGATTTCATAGTTCACCCTGGCGGTAACCCTGCTGCCATAGCGATGAGATATGATGGTGTATCTTCTTTAAGTGTTAAGAAAAAAGAATTAATCATTGGCACATCTGTTGGAGAGGTAAAAGAGTTGGAGCCCTATACTTATCAAACAAACGTATCAAAAAAATCTGATGTGGTTACCAAATATGTGGTGAGAGATAATGTGGTAACATTTGATGTGGGAAATTATGACCCTAGCGCTACTTTGGTAATTGACCCTCAAATTATTTTTTGTTCATTTACTGGCAGTAGTGCAGACAATTGGGGCTATACAGCCACACCAGGTATCGATGGGAGTTTTTTTGCAGGAGGTGTTGTAGATGGAAATGGGTATCCCACTACATTAGGTGCATACCAAACAAATTCTCGTGGTGGTAAATGGGACATAGGTATTATGAAGTTTTCTCCAAATGGAAGTGCGGCTATTTATGCAACGTATATTGGGGGTAGTGGAGATGATTTTCCACATAGCATGATTGCTGATGCAGCAGGTAATTTAACGATTGCAGGTAAAAGTAATTCTCCCGATTACCCTACATTAAATGGAATAGGCGCAAGAGGAGGATACGATATTATTGTTACAAAATTAAATCCTGCTGGTACTGCATTAATGGGTTCAGTTAAAATTGGAGGCACAGGTGATGATGGTGTAAATATTAGAGAAAAAGAAGCTGACGGAGCTAATGGCCCCGGTACTGATAGATTGCGCAGAAATTATGGTGATGATGCAAGGAGTGAAGTTATATTAGATGGAAGTAATAATGTGTATGTAGCATCTTGTACGCAATCAAATAATTTTCCAACAGTAAATGCTGTGCAAACGGCTAATTTAGGAAAACAAGATGGCGTTATTTTAAAATTCAATAGCAATCTTTCAGGATTATTATTTTCCACTTATTTTGGTGGGGCTGATGAAGATGCTTGTTTTGTAGCAGCTATCAATACGGTTACTGGTAATTTATATGTAGCAGGCGCAACAATGAGTAGTACTTTGCCAGGAGATAAAACAGGAGTAAAACATCCAACACCGCAAGGTGATATTGATGGATTTGTAACAGAGCTTTCACCCAATGGCGTTTTTATAAAAACTACTTTTATAGGCACTAGCGGTATTGATCTTGTGTATGGTTTAAAATTTGATAAGCTTGGTTTTCCTTACATATCAGGCACTACAACGGGTAGTTGGGAAATAAGTAATGCCATTTATTTTGTAACTACGGGTAAACAATTTATAGCAAAACTAAAACCAGATTTATCAGCTTATATTTATTCTACTGCTTTTGGAAAAGGGGCTACAGTACCCGATATTTCACCCACTGCCTTTTTAGTAGATAGATGTGAAAATGTATATGTATCTGGCTGGGGTGGCGGAATAAATGCAGGTACAAGATATACAAATGGTAATACCAACGGGTTACCGGAAGTAAATCCACTATCCCCAATACAGGCAGCTGACGGGCAAGATTTTTATTTTTTTGTATTAGCAAAAGATGCACAATCCCAATTTTTTGGTTCTCATTTTGGACAAAACGGAGGGTTTGGCGATCATGTAGATGGTGGAACAAGTAGGTTTGATGCTAATGGCATTATTTATCAAGCGGTTTGTGCCAATTGTTCTGGGAGATCCCCTGGTGGTTTTCCTGCTCAACCCTTTACTACATCTGGCGTACATGCGGAATTGAATGGTAGTATTACAGGGTGCAATGAAGCAGCAGTAAAAATAGAAATGAATTTCTCTGGAATTGGTGCACAAATACAATCAGAAATAGAAGGAGAAATAAATGACTCTTTAGGTTGTATTCCATTGTTTGTAAATTTTAAAGATTTGAGGCAAAAAGGGGAAAGATATTACTGGAATTTTAATAGTGCTGCTCCCGGTCGCATAAACATTATAGATACTACCACCACTGATCCTGCCGCTAATCATTTATTTGATAGCGTAGGTGTATATAGGGTAAGATTAATTGCAGAAGATTTAAGAACCTGCAATCAGAGAGATACATCTTATATTACCATAAAAACAGGTAGAGATAAAGTAGTGCCTAGTTTTAGAAATACAAAAGTTGGAGCGTGTACGAGCAAAGATTATACGTTTACTAATACATCTACTACGCTTTCTACAGGAAGTATTACTTTTTTACCACAAACTTTTGTGTGGGATTTTGGAGATGGCTCACCATTAGATACAGCAAATTTTTCTCAAATTATTCCACATACGTTTCCATCTTCTGGTACTTATAGAGTAAAACTCACGGTTGTAGATAGTCGTTTTTGCAACTCTCCTAAAGATACCACTATACCACTTCGTATAAATGATAATGTAACGGCTAAACCATCTTCCAGCGAACTTGGTTGTGCACCTTATGTACCAGTTTTTAAAAATGAATCTGATGCTGGTTTATCATGGCTGTGGGAACTGTTTGATGCTACTACTAATACACTAGTTGCTAGCTCTACTGATTTTGTACCCACATTTGCTCCATTACCTGTAGGCAATTATAAATATCGCTTAACAGCATTTGATTCTACAACCTGTAATAAGATTGATGTTTCTCCATTTAAAAATATACGAGTAGTACAAAAACCACAGGCAAGGTTTGATTGGGCGCCTAACCCACCTGAGGCTAATGTGCCTGTAAGGTTTACCAATTTATCTAGCTTTGCAGATAGTTATTTGTGGAATTTTGGTGATGGAGAAAGTTCCAACGAATTTGCGCCAGTGCATGAGTACAATGCTACAGGTCCATACAAAGCAGAATTAATTGCATACAGTATTGCTGGTTGTACTGATACTTTTCCATTAATTGTAAATGTAATTGTAAATCCTTTGTTGGATGTGCCTAATGCCTTTACACCTGGTAGATTTGGCATAAATAGTGTAGTAAATGTGCGTGGCTTTGGTATAGATAAAATGGATTGGAGAATATACAATCGCTGGGGGCAAGTAATATTTAGATCATCTAACAAAAGAATTGGGTGGGATGGAACATACAGAGGTAAATTACAACCAATAGATGTGTATAGCTATACTTTAGATGTAGAACTTACAGATGGTAAAAAAATTAGAAAGACGGGGGATATTACGTTGTTGAGTTAAAAGTGTTCAATGTTCAATGTTCAATGTTCAATGTTCAAAATTATTTCGTAAATTAGTATATTAGATTAAATAAAAGTGATAGCAATTAAAAAAATATTATTCATTCATTTTCTTATCATCGCATCTGTTTCTGTGTATGGGCAAGATTTACATTTTTCACAATTTTTTAATTCGCCACTTACTACCAACCCTGCCAATGCGGGTTTTATACCAGATGCAGATTATCGTGTAGGAATAAATTACAGAAGTCAATGGAATAGTATCTTATCAACACCATACAAAACCATGAGTGCTTTTGCAGATGCACAATTGTTTAGAAATAAATTAGAAAATGGATGGATGGGTGTCGGCGGTGTTTTGCTCAGCGATAAAGCGGGTAGCGGTGGATTACGATCCGATAAATTTTATGCTTCTGTAGCTTATCATCAAATGCTTGGCTTAAGTAGCTTGCTTAGCGCAGGTTTTAATTTGGGCTATGTTTCAAAAAGAATTGATCCTACCAACCTTAAATTTCCTGATCAATTTAATGGAAAATTTTTTGATGCATCTATTTCACCTGGTGTACAATTTACCAATTTTAATATCGATTATTATGACATGCAAGTGGGAATGAACTATGCGTATTTTCCTACAGAAAGCGTTTACATAAATGCAGGCTATTCCATTCATCATGTAAACAAACCAAAAGAAACTTTTTTTGGCGATAATACAGAAGTAGGAAAAATACCGGTAAGGCATATTGGTTTTGTAAATGCTATTTTAAAAGTAAACCCTAGGGTAATAATAAACCCTAACGTGTATTTTACAACACAAACAAATGCTATAGAAATAAACGCTGGTATGAATGCCAATTACAACCTTACCGAATATGGTGAAAGTCAATTAATTTTTGGTGTTTATTACAGACATAAAGATGCGGTAATACCTATACTCGGTTTTGAAACAAAAAATACATCTTTTACATTTAGCTATGATGCTACCATATCTAATCTAAGTAAATTTAATGGGGCAAGAGGCGCTGCAGAATTTAGCATCGTAAAGAAAGGATTTTATCCAAGTAATACAGATAGGCAAACACTTTGCCCTAAGTTTTAACAGCCCCCTAAATCCCCCGAAGGGGGACTTTTTAGTCTAAAAAAACTTGTGCCAATATTCTTTACTCAATCTCCTATAGAAACAATTTATCAATTCAACAATCCAACAATGCCACTTTTCCCCGAACTTTGTAAAAAAATTTGAATGAACATGGTTGCTGAAAACAAATCAATTTTTCTAGAACACTTTGAAGCATTTAAAAATATTGTAGGCGGAAAAAATATTTTTACAGATGAAGAAACACTTGATATTTGCGCAAAAGATGAAACAGAAAATTTATACTTTTTACCTGATATCGTTTTAAAGCCTCGCACTGCAGAAGAGATAAGTGAGATAATGAAAATATGCAATGCGCATAAAATTCCGGTCACCCCTCGTGGTGCTGGTACAGGCCTTAGTGGCGGCGCTCTCCCACATGTAGGCGGTGTGGTAATTTCTTTTCAAAGAATGAATAGCATTGTAGAAATTGATGAAGCCAATTTGCAAGTAACCACAGAGCCAGGCGTTATTACCCAAGTTTTACAAAATGCTGTAAAAGAAAAAGGATTGTTTTATCCGCCTGACCCAAGTAGCTATGGTAGTTGTTTTATTGGTGGCAATATTGCAGAAAATAGCGGTGGTCCCAAGGCCGTAAAATATGGTGTGGTAAAAGATTATGTGCTCAACTTGCAAGTGGTATTACCAACTGGCGAAATTATTTGGACAGGTGCCAATGTGCTAAAAAATTCTACGGGCTACAATCTTACACAACTCATTGTGGGCAGCGAAGGCACACTAGGGTTGGTTACAAAAATTGTATTAAAATTAATACCACATCCCAAGCATGATTTATTAATGCTTGTACCATTTAACGATTTAGAAAAAGCTGGTGCAGCTGTGAGCGCCATATTTCGTGCAGGTTTTACGCCAAGTGCATTAGAATTAGTAGAAGCCAATGCATTAAAAATTGTAAGCAAATTTGTAGATAGTAGTTCCATAG
>JANOZW010000419.1:0-2480 GCA_031429575.1 Ferruginibacter sp. | reverse complement strand
CCAGGGTGTAAGACTTTGATTGATCTCTTTTTTTATCTCGACAATGCGTTGCTCCAATGATGCAATAGCGGCACTCATATCCGTCTTGCTTTTTTCAGCAGAAGTCTTTAAAATCTCTACCTGATCATATAAATCTTTGATGGGTTTTTCAAAATCAAGAAACTGTCGGTTTTTTAATTAGGGCATAAAGAATTTTTTTTAAGTTTACACTCATCCATTAATGTTGGTGTAAAAATAGGTATTTCATTTTTTTTTGTAAAAGTTTTTGGTTGAGAAAATTGAAATCCTATCTTTGCACTCCCGAAAAAAAGAACGATGTTTTTTGTTGAAGGGAAAAGTTCTAGGGTTGGTAGTTCAGTTGGTTAGAATGCTGCCCTGTCACGGCAGAGGTCGCGGGTTCGAGTCCCGTCCAGCCCGCTTTTTAAAAATGAAACCCACGCTAGTCGTGGGTTTTGTGTTCTAAGATATTTTTAAATAATATTGAATTAAAAAAATTTAAGTGATGTCTTTTTTATTTTTTCTTACTAGCAGCATACCCCTTTACCGCATAATAAAATATAAAAGCATAACAAGGTAACAATACCATTAAAAAAGATGCGGAGTTGCTAAAATTAAAACCGGCTTTGTCTTTTAGTGTAGTGTATAAAAGCGGTAGCAATGCTCCACCGGCAATTCCCATAATGAGCAATGCAGAACCAATTTTTGTAAACTTACCCAGCCCGCTTATGGCTAGTGGAAAAATAGCTGGCCACATCAATGCATTGGCTAAGCCCAATAATGCTATAAAAGTAATGGCAGTATAACCACTTGTAACAAATACACAGATGCTGAATAAAATGCCTAGTACTGCAGATACAGCCAAAGCTTTTTGTTGAGAAATAATTTTTGGTATGGTAAAAATGCCAATTACATAACCTGCAAGCATGGCAAATAATGTAAAGGAAGTAAAATATTTTGTTTTGTCTAATGGCATACCAAGCTCACGCCCATAAGCGCCTATAGCATCACCTGCCATTACTTCTACACCTACATATAAGAATAAACAAATTACCCCAAGTACCAAATGTTTGTATTGTAAAACACTGGTTTTTGCGGGAGTATTATCTTTTATATTTACATCTTCTTTATCAATATCAATTTCTGGTAAAGAAGATTTTTTTATCATAACAGCAAGCAATACCAACACCACTGCCATTATTATATATGGTGTAATAACCCTGCTAGAAAGTTGATTTAGTAAATCGTTTTTTACAAAAGCATCAGTAGCTTTGTTTACTTGTTCTTCAATAGCTGTAGCATTTTTTAAAACCAATGCACCTAAAATAAGTGGACTAAGCATACCTGCAATTTTATTGCAAATGCCCATAATACTTATACGCTTTGCAGCACTTTCTATAGGGCCTACAATACTTATATAAGGGTTTGATGCAGTTTGTAACAATGCTAAGCCTGCACCTTGCACAAATAAACCAACCAAAAACAAACCAAAACTTCTTGCATTGGCGGCAGGTACAAAAATAATGCTACCAACAGCCATTACTAGTAAACCAAGTGCCATTCCATTTTTGAAACCTGTTTTTTTTAGAATAAAAGAGGAAGGTATTGCCAAGAAAAAATAAGCCATGTAAAATGCAAACGTTACAAAAAATGCTTGCACATCATTTTCTAATTGGCAAGCCAATTTTAAAAAAGGAATAAGCGTTCCATTTAGCCAAGTTACAAATCCAAATACAAAAAATAGAATGCCAATTATAACAATGGCGTACGAATTATTTTTATTTTGTTGTTGCATATTAAAGTTGGTAATTTTATGAGTAAGCAAAGTAGCGAAAGCATTTGTAGATTCTTCAATAATACATAGGCAAACGTTTGCATAAAAATTTACAATAATCAATGGTTAAGTTTACAGCAACTAAAACAATCTTTTTATTATGACACAATTTACTAGCCGAAGAGATTTTATAAGAAATGCGGCACTTACTAGTGCGGGTTTTGCTTTTTTACCACAGTCTATAAGGGCATTTGGTTCTGTGCAAAAAGATAAAGTGCGTATTGGTATCATTGCGGTAGGGCTTAGAGGGCAATTGCATTTAGAAGAGATGCTTAAACGCAGTGATGTAGAAATAAATGCTATTGCAGACCCAGATAAGAAGATGATAGAAATGTCGCTTGTATTGGTACAAAAGTATAAGAAAAAAGCCCCTGTAGCTTACAGCAATGGGCCACTGGATTATCAAAATTTATTGAAACGAACAGATATAGATGCAGTGATAGTAGCATCGCCATGGGAGTGGCATTTGCCAATGGGTATAGATGCTATGAATGCTGGTAAAATTGTAGGAATGGAAGTATGCGGTGCGGTAAAACTACAAGACTGTTGGGACTTTGTAAACACATCAGAAAAAACAAAAGTGCCCATTATGCCATTGGAAAACGTTTGTTATAGAAGAGATATAATGGCCGTGCATAATATGGTAAAG
>JANOZW010000418.1:0-15737 GCA_031429575.1 Ferruginibacter sp. | reverse complement strand
CTCGTTTGATAACTTTTAACTTGAGTACAGGTGCAGTAATTGGTGTAGGTACAGGATTTAATCTAACACTCGGTACCACTGCCGCTGGGTTTGATTTTAATCCAACGGTTGATAGAATACGAGTAGTAACAAATGTTGGACAAAATTTAAGATTAAATCCAATAGATGGTACAATTGCTGCTACTGATGTTAATTTAAACCCTGGCACACCTACAGTAACTTCAGCTGCATACACAAATAATTTTGCTGGAGCTACTACTACTTCATTATTTGTAATGGATGCTACAAAATTATATATGCAAAATCCACCAAATGCAGGTACACTTATTGAAGTAGGTACTTTAGGGGTAACAGCGGATGCACAAAGTGGATTTGATATTGGTGGTAGATCAAACAATGCTTTTGTACTTTTAACTATAAGTAATATAACAAAAGTATATACTGTGAATATTACATCAGGTGCTGTAACAGCAGGCGTTGATTATCCTAATAAAGTAAGTGCCATGGCGATAGGATTAGGCTTTTAATGAGAAATTATAAGCATTCTCAAGGCGTGGTTCACTATTTTGAGAGGCGTTTTTTTTCAAAAGAATCTGATTTTTACCTTCATTTCTTTCAATGTCTATTCATGAAAAGATAAAGTAATCCACTTAGAATCTATTAGAATAAAAAGTTAATAAAGTATACAGTTTTTTAAAAATTACAAAAGCCACTTTTTATAGTGGCTTTTGTAATTTTTATTTTTAAGAGATTATTTTAATGCTTCTATCTTCTTCACAAAATTTGCTTTTGGTTGTGCACCTACTAATTTATCTACTACTTCGCCATTTTTAAGAAAAAGGATAGCAGGTATGCTAGTAATTCCATAATTCATAGAAATTTGAGGATTTTGATCTACGTTTAGTTTTCCAACGTTAACTACGCCATCATATTCTGTTGCTAGTTCTGCAATTACTGGACCTATTGCACGACATGGGCCACACCATTCTGCCCAAAAATCAACCACGGTAAGTTTATCTGAATCTAAAACGACTTCTTTAAAGTTTGCATCTGTAAATTCCTGTGCCATAATATTTATTTTTATGTGTTTTGTACATTTTTAAGAAAGACTGCAAATCTATAACCAAGATTTTGTTTTGCAGTAATGACATATCCACAATATGAGGATAAGCAGATCATGCGCTAAAACGGCAGTTATTTTAAATGCTGTCATATAAAATACTAAACCTACCTATAGATTAGTGTTATTTTTCAAACTACTTACATGTTTATGCTCAATTTAATTATTGCGCCAGTTATTTTGTAGTTTAAATAGCTTTCCACTAACTGATTACCCTCACATTTCGAACTTTTTTAAGCCATCTGGGTATCCTGTGTCTAAGTATTGCATTTTTTTAAAAATAATTATAAAAATGTTTAAATTTAATAAATTAATGATAATTAATCACTTAAATAGTTTTTACTACCCAAAATCACCAAAAGCAAAAAATAAATTAGAAAAAATACTACAACTACACAATAATAAATTCTTTTACTACGTTTAATAGAAAAGTTACTACAAACGGTTAGAAATACTAACCAACAAAACTAAAAATTATGAAAGCTTTATTTACTACAATCGTTGCAATATTCATCTTAGCTACAGCAAGTGCTACTGATTTTGGCGGTATTAAAGTAATGGCTGCTGGTAAACCAGCTTTAGAAGCAACTTTTTCTACAGATAAAGCAACTACGGCTACAATCTCTATCACAAACCAAGCTGGTGTAGTAGTAAAAACAACTACGGTAGCTGCTACAAAAGGTACAAACACTTTTTCTTTAATAGATGTTGCTTCTTTGGAAGAAGGTACATTCACAATTACTTTAGTAACAAACGGTAGTACAAGCACAACTACTTTTATCAACTTCAAATCTGAAGGACTATAAACTAAAACACAATCTTATAATATTTTAAAAAGCCGCTTTATTAAGAGCGGCTTTTTTGATGTAACATAAAAAAGGTTTAATCTCTAACTTATGTTTTGCAATAGGCTTCAAATAGAGGTGACAGCTTTTTAAAAGGTATCACCTCTAACTCAAAGTTTATAATAAATTTTGAACTGCAATATTTTGGTTTAATTTAAGCTGTTACCACATTTACCATCATATCTTTTCGTTCATTTAAATACGCAGCCATATCATCATTCATGGTAAAACTTCTCTCCAGCGTATTCATACTTATTTTAAGATTATCTTCCCAATCCTTTAATTGAAATTTTATTTGTGTTTTACCTGGGTTGTTTTTAATGTTTTCTTCAAAAAAGTTTATAAAAGATTCATTGATATCTTGTGGTTGTATATCTATTTTCACTTCTTTAGTAAGGGTTTGTTTTACCGTTTCAAGCAAATGCAATTTGCTAATATTAAATTGATATACTTCACTATTGTATCTTGTTCTAAAAGCACCTTCCAACATTACAATTGTGCCTTTATCTAAGTAATTGCTAAACTTTACATAATCTTCTCCAAAAAGTGCAAAGTCAGATTTACCACTAAAATCTTCTATATGCATTATGCCAAAAGGTTTACCTGTTTTGGTAACACGGTGCTGCCCATCGGTTACCAAACCTGCTAGTCTAAATGTATATGATGGAGGCGTTGTATCCACCGCATTTTTTATATCATTAAAATCTGCTAAGCGACTTATGCCATAGTGCGTCATTTCAAATTTAAAATCATCAAGCGGGTGCCCACTCATATACATACCCGTTACGTCTTTTTCAAAATCTAACTTTTCTACCAACTGCCATGGGGCACAAGGCGCTAGTTTTGGCGGTACAATATCGGGCATTTGCAAATCGCCAAAGAGTGTATTGGCGCTGCCTGCAGCTTGACTTTGGAAAACTGAGCCAAACTTTACAATCTTATCCAACGATGCCACATCGCCTGGTGCAGTGAAAAAATATTGTGCCCTATGCATGTCTTCAAAGCAATCAAACGCTCCACTGTAAATTAAACTCTCCAATGTTTTTTTACTTACGGCTCTTAGGTTTACCCTGCGCACCAAATCAAATACATCTTTAAATTTTCCACCCTTTGTTCTTTCTTCTACAATGTTTTCAATAGCATTTTCGCCCACACCTTTCATACCACTAAAACCAAATCGTATTTCACCTTGTTCGTTTACCGTAAAACCATTGTTACTCTCATTTATATCTGGGCCATATACTTTCAAACCCATACGCTTGCATTCTTCCATAAAGAAAGTTATCTTGTCAATACTACCAGCATGGTTAAGCACCGCAGCCATGTATTGCGCAGGGTAATGTGCTTTTATATAACCCGTTTGATACGCAACAAATGCATAACAAACGGAGTGAGATTTATTAAAAGCGTATTGCGCAAATGCTTCCCAATCCGTCCATATTTTTTCTAAAATTTTTGCATCATGGCCTTTTGCGGTAGCACCTGCAATAAAATCACCTTTCATTTTATCCAAGGTTTTTCTATCTTTTTTACCCATGGCTTTTCGCAAAATATCTGCTTGGCCTTTACTAAACCCACCAAGCTTTTGCGATAGCAACATCACCTGCTCTTGGTACACCGTAATGCCATACGTTTCTTCTAAATATTCTTGCATTTCGGGCAAGTCGTAGGTTACTTCTTGCTTGCCATTTTTACGAGCAATGAAGTTAGGTATGTATGCCATTGGACCAGGGCGGTACAAGGCGTTCATGGCTACGAGGTCGCCAAATTTATCTGGCTTTAGTTCTCGTAAATATTTCTGCATGCCTGGGCTCTCAAACTGAAACGTAGCATTGGTATCTGCTTGCCTATAAAGTTGATATGTTTTTTCATCTTCTAATGAAATATCATCTATTACTATAGTTACGCCATGCTGTTGTTTAATAAGTGCCAATGCCGTTTTTAAAATACTCAAGGTTTTCAACCCCAAGAAATCCATTTTTATTACACCTGCTTCTTCAATAGAATTTCCTTCTATTTGTGTAAGCCATAGCTCACTTTCTTTGGAAGTAGCTACAGGCAAGAGTTCTGTAAGATCTTTTGGCGCAATAATGATAGCAGATGCGTGTATGCCTGTATTACGCACAGAACCTTCTAATTTTTCTGCTTCTTTTAAAACCTTTGCTAGCTCATCGGTTCCATTATAAAACTCACGCAGCTTTTTTATTTTTTCTACATCATCTGGTTGTAGTTGTTCTTTTTCTTCAAGCGATTTTTCGCCACCTTTTGTGGATTCTTTTATGGTAATAGGTGCCTTTAGCAAACGCTTCAAATTCATGCCTGGTTTTTCTGGCACAAGACTAGATAATGCACGACTTTGTTGGAGCGGTAAATCCATTACCCGTGCCACATCTGCAATACTACTTTTAGCAGCCATAGTGCCATACGTAATAATTTGGGCTACTTGGTTTTTGCCATATTTTTCTACTACATAATCAATTACTTTTTGCCTGCCTTCATCATCAAAATCGGTATCTATATCGGGCATGCTCTTACGCTCCGGATTTAAGAAACGCTCAAAAAGCAAATTGTATTTTATGGGGTCAATGTTGGTGATACCTATACAATAGGCCACCGCACTACCCGCTGCCGAACCTCTACCTGGGCCAATGAATACCCCTATCTCACGACCGGCACGTATAAAATCGCTCACTATTAAAAAGTAACCAGCAAAGCCCATTTCTTTAATAATGCCAAGCTCAAATTGTATTCTTTCTTCTGCCGCAGGTGTTAAAATTTGATAACGATTTTTTGCTCCCGTCCACGTTAAATTTTCAAGGTATTCATCCTGCGTTTTAAAATTGGCAGGTACCGTAAAATGGGGGAGGAGAATATCTCTTTTTAAATCTAATAAATCTATTTTAGAAATTACTTCATTGGTGTTGTCAATGGCTTCTGGTAAGTCTTGAAACACTTCTATCATTTGCTTCTGCGACTTCAAAAAAAACTGGTCATTTGGAAAAGCAAATCGTTTTCCCTTGCTGCTAAGGTCATCATCTCCATGATCTCGAGATGCAGGTGTACTTTGCTTTTCGCCTGTGTTTATGCAAAGCAAAATATCGTGTGCATTAAAATCTTCCTGCTCAACATAATGCGTATCGTTGCTAGCAATTACTTTTACATTGTACTTTTTTGCAAATTTCAAAAGCACTTGGTTCACCTTATCTTGGTCTGGTATGCCATGTCTTTGCAGCTCTACATAATAATCTTCTTGAAAAATATTGAGCCACCATTTAAATTCATTTTCGCCTTCTTCTTCACCCTTTTTTAAAATGGTTTGTGGCACCAATGCACCTAAGCAACATGTAGTGGCAATAAGCCCTTCGTGGTATTTATGTATAAGTTGCTTATCTATACGTGGGTACTTGCTATACATACCTTCTATGTACCCAAGCGATGTAAGTTTTACCAGGTTTTTATACCCAATATCATTTTTTGCCAACAATATTTGATGGTTACGTGGGTCTCTTTCTTCCTTGCTAAATGTTTTTCTTGTTCTATCGGTAGTAATATAAAATTCACAACCTACAATGGGTTTTACTTTTAGTGTGCCATCATCGTTTTTATGTTTGTAGGCTTCTTTTACAAATTCAAATGCACCAAACATATTACCATGGTCACTAATAGCAATGGCTGGCATGCCATCATCTATGGCTTTTTTATATAAATTTTTTATAGATGCTGCTCCATCTAATAAAGAAAATTGTGTGTGTACGTGTAAGTGGGAGAAATTCATAAGAGAGCTTGTTGTTCAAAGTTCAAGGTTTAAAGTTCAAGGTTTTTTCAAGTGTATCGAAATCCTTTTAATTCTGAATCTTTTAAATATTTTATAAATGAAGTTATTTTTTTACTGATATTTTCTGTTTTTAAAATTAATGTTTCAAACATTTGTTTGGTTACATGGTTCCTATCAAAAGCTCTGTATAACTGAGACCTTACTTCGCCATTAGATGCTTTGGCAATAATTAAAAATTAATAAATTCTTTATTGCCTGACCTTTCAAATCCTTCAGCAATATTATCCATTACTGAACCAGAACTTCTACTAATTTGGTTTCTTAATTCATAGTCTTTTGAAAAAGTACCAACGTTACAAGTCGTTTGCTTGCTCTCTTGCCATTTGCCATATTTCTAAATCTTCAAATCTTTTTACCGTTGGCATCGAAACAATGTTTGATTTAAAAAAACTTTGAGCCTTGAACCTTCAACCTTGAACTTTTTATCTTTTATTACAAATATCGTGTTTAAAAAATTCAGTTTGATAAGCGTTTTTCCACACACAATTTTTTTAATATTTTAACAAATAAATATTTTAACTACCTATTCTAGAAAATATTTTGCTTAATTTGGCAACTTTAAAAATACAATCGCAAACAATTACTAAAAAATGAGAAAGATCTTATTATCTACATTATTATTATCTATTATCACTGTTACAAGTTTTGCTCAATACCCATCTTCAAAAATGGTTGTGTTAGTAAAAGGTGGTAAAGTAAAGTTGAATAAAAAAGATGTGAGTAAAGAATGGAAACTAGTCACTTTTACCAATGTAATTGATACATTTTCAAGAAAGAAAGAAGGAACTAATAGAGTACATACCTATGATCCAATCGGTATGGTATTATTTGAGCCAAAGTTATCTGCTGGTATTGTATCTGAATTTCAGTTGTTTTTAGATGGGGTAGAAGCTAACAAAATTGTACCCAAAGAATTTTATGAAGGTAAACTTACTATAGAAAAAATGGATATCACTAGAAACACAACCATTGACGAAATCCGCAAAAAACTAACAGATTATAAAGAAACGGAAAGCGATGAAAACGATAAGTACCGTTTCTCTAAAGATGGTATTTATATTTACTTTTTATACAATTCAACCAAAAAATTGAGCAAGGTTACTTTTGGTAAAGATAAGGTAAAAGCTTAAAAATTAGACCTTTAAGTTTTACAAGTGGTTACAAATCAATTTTATATGTTAAAATACCGTTTCGCCACACTTTTTCCCCTATTTTTGCGTTTTAGAAAAGATAACAATTTATTATTAATCTGATGTAGGACAAGATTTATAGCAAGGAAAAGACCACAAGAAAAGCAAGGAATTATAGAAGCACAAATAACAAAAGAAAAGTGTCTTATACGTGTAAACCCCAATTTTACGTATGAAGAAAAACTTACTGCTTGTTTCTGTTGCGCTAAGCGTTTTTACAGTTACTTCATTAACCTCTTTTGCACAGCCAAAGAGAGAATTTTTAAGAGATAATTATGCTGCAGGTTATAACACAAGTTATAACAATGCCACACCTAAAAGTACCTATTCTAAAAATACAGATAAAGCATTGGAAGAATTTGCTACTGAGCAATGTAGTCCCGTACAATTTAAGTTTGCACAATTATTAGATAGAGAGGTGGAAACACTTTCTAATACTTACCTTTTTAATTTTATAGATGAATGGTGGGCTGTTAGATATCGCTATGGTGGTACTACCATGCGTGGTGTGGATTGTAGCAGTTATACTGGTCAATTATTATATACTGTTTATGGTACAAGCATGCCTCGTACAGCTAGGGAACAATACAAGGCAACATCTCGTGTACGAAAAGACGAATTGCAAGAAGGAGATTTGGTTTTCTTTAATACTATAGGCGGTGTAAGCCATGTAGGTGTTTACTTGAGCGATGGTTATTTTACACATTCTAGTTGTAGCCATGGGGTTACAATAAGTAATTTAAATGAAGCTTATTATAGTAGAAAATTTATAAGTGGAGGAAGGGTAGTGGAGCAGCAGAAATACGAAATTGTAACAGAACCAGAAATTATTCAACCTGATTTGTAAAAAAATATTTGATAATAAATTAGAACCTCAACTAAAAAGTTGGGGTTTTTTATTGTGCTTTAGTTTTATTTTATTCACATAATGCAGCGATTGTTAGTATTTATTTATCTTAATTGTTAAGGAAATGTTATTTAATCCTTATTTTTAATCTCTATTAATAATCAAAAAAACTTTATGACAAAACAAATTAAACACACAGCAGTTTTACTTGCGTGTGCATTGCTGTTTGGGTTATTGCCTAAATTAACCTTTGCGCAAAATCAAGTAAAAGGCATCGTTACAGATGCAAAAGGAGCCCCATTAGAAGGCGCTTCTGTAAAAGTTAGAGGAGAAAAAGGCGGAACTACTACCAAGGCGGATGGTAGTTTTGAAATTTCTTTGAAGGAAGGGAAGACGTTAGATATTTCTGATGTTGGATTTACATCTCAAACAGTTAAATATAACGGTTCGGGTGATTTGTCTGTAAAATTAGAGAAAGACACAAAAGATTTGACTGAAGTTGTAGTTACTGCCTTCGGTGTAAAAAGAGAGAAAAAAGCATTGGGTTATGCAGTATCTACTGTGTCAAAAAGAGATTTAGAATCTAGGCCTGAAGGAGACATAGGCAGGGTTTTAACAGGAAAAGCTGCCGGTGTAACGATAACAAATAGTAGTGGTTTATCTGGTAGTGGAACAAATATTATTGTAAGAGCTATCGGTACTATTACAGGTGATGCAACGCCACTTTTTATTGTAGATGGTGTTCCATTTGGTGGAGGTACCAATGCTAATGCAGGATTTACTTATGGTAACCAAACTTCTAGTAGATTTTTAGATTTAGATCCCAATAACATTGAAAATGTGAGTATTTTGAAAGGCTTAAGCGCAACTACGTTATACGGTGATGCAGGTCGTAATGGAGTAATCTTAATTACAACAAAGAATGGTGGAGGTGTTAGATCAGCAAAAAAGACTGAAATAACAGTTTCGCAATCATATTTTCAAACTACAATAGCAAATTTACCTGAATACAATACAAAGTATGGTGGTGGATTTGATTTAAGTAATGGAGTTACCTTCTTTAGTAACTGGGGCGGTGCGTTTTCAGATCCTCCCGTATTAGTTGGACATCCATATGCTAGAACTGCTCTTAATGCAGCTTTTCCTCAATTCATAGGTGCAAAGTATGAATACAAAGCATATAAAAATAATGTAAAAGATTTTTTTAGAAAAGGTAGTGTAGCCTCTACATCTCTTAATATCGGTGGTAGCTCGGGTGCATCAAGCTACAATGCGAGTTTCAGTTATGTTAATGATATTGGATTTACGGTTGGGAACGGGCTTAAAAAAACAATTTTCGGTATTGGAGGGAGTTCAAAGCTGGCTAATAATTTTGTCGTATCTGGTGCTATGAATTATGTTCAAACAGGCGTAAAATCACCACCAACAAGTACAAGTTTTGGAAGTAGTGCTACAAATGCCTCTGTATTTGGTGATGTTTTATATACTCCTACATCTGTTGATTTACAAGGCTTGCCATGGGAAAATCCATTGGATAAATCTCACGTTTATTATAGAGCTAATAATGGCATCCAAAATCCACGTTGGACACTTGCAAATTCATTTACAGAAGATAATGTAAATAGGGTTTTTGGTAACGTGGCGCTCAAGTATGAACTTCAGAAAGGATTAAATCTTTCTTATCGTCTTGGTGTAGATAATTATAATGAAGAACAAGTATATGCACAGAATAAAGGAGGGTCAGCTACACCCGAAGGCATATTTCGTACTTCAATTGCAAGAAACACCATTTATGATCAAAATTTATTCGTAAACTATATTAAAGATTTTAATACTGATTTAAAATTAAATTTAGACGCAGGTATTAACATTAGAAATGATGTATTTAAACAAACAGGTATAACTAGTACTACACAGTTAGTATATGGTCTTTTAAATCATAGTAATTTTGTAAATCATTCTCCTGATAGTGAAGATGGAACTCCTCTGGATTTCAAATCTGAATTAGAAAATATTGGTTATTATTTGCAGGGAGTATTAGGTTACAAAGAATACATGTATTTGAGTTTAGGTGGTAGATTAAATGCTTCTAATGCAGTGGAAAAGGAAAATTCAAAAATATTTTATCCGAGTGTTAGTGTATCAGTAATTCCTACTTCAATTATTGAAGCAATAAAAGATAACAAAAATATTAATTATCTGAAACTACGTGTTGCTTATGCTACGAGTGCTGAGTTTCCAGGTTTATACAGAACAAGACCTAGCTTAGGCATAAACACAAAAGTATTTGTTGATAATGCTGGTACTTCTATAAACACAAATTCAATTGGTAATAGACTACCTAATAAAGATCTTAAACCTGCATTAATTGGAGAATTAGAAGGAGGTGTAGAAGGTAAATTCATAGATAATAGATTAAACATTGATTTGACTGTTTATAAAAGAACAGCTAAAAATCAATTGCTAGACCAAGATTTAGATCCTTCTACTGGTTATACAAGAAAAACAATAAATGCTGGTACTGTAACTAACAGAGGTGTTGAACTTGGTCTTGGATACACTGTTGTTAGAAGTAAAAATTGGAAATTGCAACTAGATGGTTTATTTTCTAAGAACAAAAGTTTAGTTTCTGACTTACCCGCTGAATTAAAAGAAATAAGAACTGCAGGATTTACAAATCTTGGTACTTTTGCTATTAATGGTCAACCGTTGGGTGTTATAAAAGGCTATGCATACAAAAAAGCAGATGATGGTCAAAAACTGGTAGGTGCAGATGGTAATTACATAACTGAAAATACAACAAGTATTTTAGGAGATCCTAACCCTGATTATAAGTTAACAGGTATTGGAAATTTAAGTTATAAAAATTTTACACTAAGAGTACAAATGGAATATACCAAAGGCGGAAAAATGTATTCTGCAACTTCTAGCGTATTATTGGGTAGAGGTGTTACAAGAGATACAGAATTTGATAGAGCATTACCATATATATTGCCTGGTGTAAGAGCTGATAAAACGCCTAATAATATTCAAATAAGTGCTACTCAGGCATACTTTACTAATTCTGTTGCTGGTGGTGCAGCAGATGAAGCAGGTATTTATGATGCGTCTAATATAAGAATTAGAGAAGCATCTCTTTCTTACAGTTTACCACAAAGATTGTTGAGTAAATTACCAATTGGTGCAGTTTCATTTTCTATATCTGGAAGTAATCTTTGGTTCTATGCTCCTAATTTTCCAAAATATGTACATTTTGATCCTGAAACATCAGGTTTGGGTGTAAGTAATGGTAGGGGTTTAGAATTCTTTACAGGTCCATCTGCAAGAAGAGTTGGTGCAAGCTTAAGAATAACTTTCTAATTCAAAAATTTAAATTTTAAAATATGAACTTATATAAAAAAATATTAACAGTATCCGTTTTTGCAGGTGCCATATTAAGCGGCTGTAAAAAATTGGATACTATAATTGACAACCCAAATGCGGTTGACCCATCAAAAGCCAACGTAGATCTTTTACTAAATGGAGTACAAGCAAATTTTGTGGGAGTTTTTAATAACTTATCTGATTTTGGACAAGCAGTAACTAGGCAGCAAGCTATGACTGGTGGTGCACTATATAATAATGCCTACACACCAACATCTTTTGATGGTACTTGGACTAATGCCTATGCTGGTGTGATCAAAAATGCAAATGCAGTGATTTCATTAGCATTGCAACAAAAAAAATATACACAAGCAGGTATAGCACAGGTTTCTAAAGCATATGTGTTAGGATCATTAGTAGATTTCTTTGGTGATGTGCCTGACAAGGAGGCTGCATTAGGGCAAGATAATTTAAATCCAAAAGCTGATGCAGGCGCAGATGTTTACAAAACTGTTTTCGCACTTTTAGACAGTGCTGTGAGTAACTTTAATAAAACGGGAGGTGTAGCTGGTCCGGCTAATGATTTGTTTTTTCAAGGGAACACCGCAAAATGGAAAAAGGCAGCCAAAACATTAAAACTTAAATTTTTAATGCAAACTCGTTTGGTTGATAATACTGTTACCGCTAAAGTACAAAGTTTGTTAATAGAAAATGATCTCATTACATCTGAAGCAAATGATTTTGTTTTTAAGTTTGGAACTACGAATAACACACCAGATAGTAGGCATCCACACTATGCAGCTAACTATAATAACGCCGTTACAGGTAGTAACAGTGCTAATGATTTTATAGGTAACTATTTTATGTGGGCAGTTGGTGTTGAAAAATCAGGTAGTGGAGCAGTTACCAGTTTAGATCCAAGACGTAGATATTATTTTTATAGACAACGAACAAACAATGCGGACGCAAATTCAAGTACATGCCCTTGTACGTTACAAACACGACCGGGTCATTATACTCCTGATCAACCTTTCTGTCTTGTTGGACAAGGTTATTGGGGAAGAGACCATGGCGATAATACAGGAACTCCACCTGATGGTCCATTAAGAACAACATGGGGGGTTTACCCAGCGGCTGGTGCATATGATGCCAATGAGGGAACTTCTATTAATAATACAAGGGGTGGAAGAGGTGCAGGGATAAACCCAATTTTTATCTCTTCATTTACTTACTTTGTAGAAGCGGAAGCAGCTTTAAAATTGAACATTACTACTGCGGGTACTCCTAAGTCTTTATTAGAAAAAGGTGTCAGAGCATCAATAGCAAAAGTATTGGCTTTTCCTGCTACTGTAAATGTTATTGTGGCAACACCACCATCTACTGCTACTATTGACAATTATGTAAATACTGTATTAGCAAATTACGATGCTGCTACAACAGACGCTGCAAGGCTAGATATAATTGTGAAAGAATATTATATAGCATCTTGGGGTAACGGAATTGAGCCATATAATAATTACAGAAGAACAGGTTCACCAAACAATATGCAATTAACTGTTACAACGGCAAACTCTGGTATTTTTCTTCGATCTTTTCTTTATCCTGCCGTGTATATGGAGAGAAACATTAATGCTCCCACACAAAAAAATCCTGGAGTTGCAGCTAACAAAGTTTTTTGGGACAATAACCCTGATAATTTCATTAAATAAAAAAAGTAATTATGAAAAAAATATTAATATTTTTAAGCCTTGCATTCTTAGTAATAGGCATTTATTCTTGTAAAAAATCTGGCGAGGCTAACCCTCTAGCAGACGTTAACAATTTAGGGAAAGGATCTTACCCAACTTTGGTTAGTAATGGTAATTTAAATTTTAATTATAATGTTCCCGCTTCTAAAGTCGATATTAAGATCGATAAATATGGTGAAGATGTTGAAAAAGTAGTTTTATATGTTGTGGAAGGTGCTAATTCTGATCCAACCTCTTGGAAGAAAATTAAAACGATACCTTTTTCAGGAACAGGAACTGTATTGTCTGCTACTAGTCAAGAAGTAGCTACGGCATTGGGCGTTTCCGTTTCAAGTCTTTCTCCAGGTAATTTTTATACTTTTTATAATCAAATTGTTACAAAAGATGGTAAAATATACGATTTGTCAAACGTAGGAAATGCTTTAGGAAGTAATTCTAATTACAATGCTTGTTTCTACTGGACTGCCTATATTACTTGCCCATTTGTTGCTCCTATTGCAGGTAATTATAGGGTTGTATTTGATGGAGATTGGCAAGATTGGAATACAGGTGACGTTGTAGTAGTAACAGACGGGCCTGGTGTAAATCAAGTAAATTTAAGTAAAGTATGGCCAAATCCTGCTTACGGCGACATTGTAAGCCCATTGTTGGTAAATGTTGATCCAGCCACAGGTACAGCAAAAGTTCCGTTGGTTACTTTTGCTAACAATTACCCTGGTACTGCCACTGCACAAGGGGCTGGAGATAATAATGTAGCGGGGTATGTATTTTCTTGCACTGGTTATATTACATTAACAATGAAAGTTACTTATAATGGAGCTCCTCAAGGCTCTCTTAAATTGAAACTTCAAAAAATTTAATAAAATTTTTTAATAGAATTTCTTAGAGGCTAGCTTGATATTTCAAGTTAGCCTCTATTATTTTGTCACTATCAAATCCCACAAATTCCCATACAAATCAGCAAACACTGCTACTTTGCCATACTCTTCCACTGTAGGTTCTCTTACAATGGTAATATTGTTTGCCAATAAATTTTGATAATCGGTATCAAAATCATCTGTATGTAAAAAAAGAAAAACCCTGCCACCCGTTTGGTTGCCCACAAACTTTTGTTGCTCATCATTGGCAGCTTTTGCCAATAATAAATTGCATCCATTAGAATTTTGCGGAGCTATAACTACCCATCGTTTTGTGGGGCTCAATATTGTATCTTCCAATAAAGTGAAATGTAATTTTTTTGTATAAAAATCAATAGCTTCATCGTAGTCGTTTACCAGCAAAGCTATTTGTGCTATTTTTTGTGGCATGTTATTTTTTTACAGGAATACTGTCTAATACATTTTTGCTAAACACATAAAAGTTTTTATTTACAAGCAATGTCTTGCCATCATACCATTTGCCTAGCTTTATTTTTTTCCATTCGGTAGTAGGATTTATCCATTGTTCATCTTTACCAAAAGATACTTTTATGGGCAGGTTTACATTGTCCACCACATTTATCCATCTGTATGAAACTTTTCTTCCTTCGGGTTTATATTCTAATAAGGGTACTTTTATGGTACGTAAATATTGATTAAAAATACCTGTAAGATTTAGATTTAATTTTTCGCTGATGTAATTTTCTATTTGTTGTGTGGTAACAGTTTTATGGTAAAAATCTTTGTTAAGTTCAATCAACATGGCTCTAAATTTTTCATCATCTTTTGTAAGCTGGCGTATGAGGTGTAGCATATTGGCTCCTTTATTATACATATCGCCACTGCCTTCTTTGTTTACGCCATATGAGCCAATTATGGGTACATCATTCCCTATATTCTTTTGTATGCCTTGTACATATTTTTCACCTGCTGCTTTACCCCAATAATATTCTGTAAACAACGTTTCACTATAATTTGTAAAACCTTCATGAACCCACATATCTGCAATGTCGTTTGTACAAATGCTGTTGGCAAACCATTCATGCCCGCTTTCGTGTACAATAATAAAATCCCATTTTAAACCTTCGCCACTGCCTGACCAATCTTTGCCTAAATAACCCATTTTGTATTCATTGCCATAAGCCGTAGCACTTTGGTGTTCCATACCCAAGTGTGGCGCATCTACTAGTTTGTAGCTATCTTCATAAAAAGGGTATGGCCCAAACCAATGTTCAAATGCCTTCATCATGTCGTTTGCTTGCTTAAATTGCTTTTTCGCTTTCTCCAGATTTTCGGGCAAAACATAATAATCCATAGTCAATTTGCCCTTTTCACCCATAAAATCATCCGAAAAATGCACATAATTGCCAATATTGACATTTACGCCATAGTTGTTTATAGGATTCTGGACAAACCAATCAAACGTGCGTGTACTGTCGCTGTTGACGGTCGTTTTGCGCAATCGTCCATTCGATACATCCATCAAATTCGGCGGCACAGTCACCGAAATCAGCATCGAATCCGCTTCATCGTACATGTGGTCTTTACAGGGCCACCAAACACTTGACCCCAAACCTTGACAGGAAGTGGCGACAAAATGTTGTCCATTTTTATCTTTCGCCCACGAAAAACCACCGTCCCACGGTGCCCGTTTTGCCACTTTCGGCTTACCCGAATATTCGACAACAACCGATTCAGATTTCCCCTTCTGTTGCTGTTTTTCAAGGGCAATCATATAGGCATTTGTGCCTTCTTTTCTGAACGATAAAGGCTTTCCGTCTTGCAAAACGCGGTTTATACTGAGGGGGGGCTGCAAATCAATTTGCAAGGTTTGATAAGGTTCAATAACGTTATAAAAAACGGTCGTACTGC
>JANOZW010000417.1:0-3273 GCA_031429575.1 Ferruginibacter sp. | reverse complement strand
GGGGGCGACGCTCCGTTGAATATTTGTTTTTCAATTTGGCTTTTATTATGCAATAGATTGAAGCGTAAAAAGAGTTCAAATTATTGAAAACTAAATTCCCCCTTCGGAGGATTTAGGGTCTTTCCTTTATCACCGCCCCCGTCACTTCCCCACCTTCCACCATCACTTCTATATTCTCTTCCTCTTTTGTAGAAACCGACAACCCCACATAATTTAATACCACCGGAAAAAGCTTGTATGTGCGCTCCACCAAAGCAAGGGTTTCTATTTGGCTTGGGTAGCGCTCTAGCAATGGAGCAAGTGCATACAACATTGTTCTTCCACTATTGGCCACATCATCTACCAATAAAATAGCTTGGTTTTGTAAGTTTACTTCTTCGCTTAGTTCTATTCTTTCAGGGCATTTTTTATTTATGCTCAGCGATATTGTTTTTACCGTTCCATTAAAAATAAGCAGCAAAAATTGTTCTATTTTTTTAGCAATAAAAAGCCCGTTTTCTTTTATACCAATAATAATAATGGCAGGTTTATCCGCATTGCGTTCAGCTATTTCGAGCGCCATGCGTCGTAGCTTTTTATCGGCGGAGGTTTTAGTTAAAATCATGTAAAATGTGTGGTTTTATAACCAAGTGCTAAAATAACACAAAGAATGATAATTTTATGCTTTAATGTTTCAATTTGAGTTTATTTGCAAAAACTTATAATAGATTTTATCATTAGAATTTAAAACTCGTTTAACTTTATAAAATGAAACCTCGTTTAAATTTTGACACTTCTGTATTTGGTGGAATATATGATGAAGAATTTGAAGAAATAACCACTTTATTGTTTGAAAAAGTAACACTTGGGCAGATCATTTGTGTTTATTCAGATCTTTCAGTAACCGAATTGAAAAATGCGCCTGAAAATGTTCGGAATTATTTTGAAGCATTACCTAAGGAAAATATGGAATTTGTACAAGTAACGGAAGATGCTTTTAAACTTGCCCAAATGTATATTGATGAAAAAGTTGTAGGAAAAACAAGTGCAGATGATTGCAGACATATTGCAACTGCTACACTAAGCAAAGTATATTACTTAATTAGTTGGAATTTTAAACATATTGTAAATGTTTTTAGAATACGTGGATATAACGCTGTAAATTTACGGAATGGTTATATTCAACTAGATATTAGATCCCCAAAAGAAATTGTATATAATGAAGACGAAAGCTAAAATAGAAAAAACATTTGATACTGTAAAAGTGTTTAGAGCAATAAAAGAAAAAATTGCTAAAGATACAGAACATATGAGCTTTGTTGAGTTTAAAGCATATTTGAATAAAAATCAACTATCAAAATCAAAATAATTTATACGAAATAGAATTAATAATGTACTACATCACACAAATCATCTTCCTAGCACTCACAGGTTTTGCTGTGTGGCTTTTTACAAAAAACATTACTCGCATTCGCAAAAATATTTTTCTTGGTAAGCCTGAAGAATTTAAAGGCGATAGCAAACTCCGTTGGAGAAATGTTGTTTTATTAGCATTGGGGCAGCGCAAAATGTTTAGCAAACCTTTTGTAGCGGTTATACATTTTATTATTTATGCAGGTTTCATTATTATCAATATAGAAGTATTAGAAATTATTTTAGATGGTTTATTGGGTACTCATAGGTTGTTCCTCGGTATGCTTGGTGGCTTATATACTTTTGCTATTAACTTTTTTGAAATATTGGCTTTTGGCGTATTGGCGGTATGTGTTATCTTTTTAGCAAGAAGAAATATAAGCAAGATAAAACGCTTTATGAGCAAGGATTTAAACGGATGGCCACGCAGCGATGCCAATTATATTTTGATAGCAGAAATTATTTTAATGTGCCTTTTCTTAATTATGAATGCAACGGATAGAGCATTACAATTGCAAGGCAGTGAGCATTATCATGAAACAGGCAACTTTGTTATCTCAGGTTTTCTTGCGCCATTATTTCAAAATTTTTCTGCTACTACTTTAATATTTATAGAGCGTAGTTGTTGGTGGCTACACATTGCAGGCATTTTTGTTTTCTTAAATTATTTGCCATACAGCAAACACTTGCACGTAATATTGGCCTTCCCTAATTCTTATTATGGCAAGCTACAACCAAAAGGCGAAATGGAAAATATGCTGAGCGTGCAAAACGAAGTAAAGTATATGATGCAGCCAGAACTTGCACCAACTGGAGAGCAAGCCCCTGTAAAATTTGGTGCAAAAGATATTTTTGATTTGAAATGGACAAGCCTCATGGGTGCGTATGCATGTACAGAATGTGGACGTTGTTCTTCTGCTTGCCCAGCAAATATAACGGGAAAATTATTGAGCCCACGAAAAATAATGATGGATACTCGTGATCGCTTGCAAGAAGTAGGAAAGAATATTGAAAAAAATGGCAGCTTTGTAGATGATGGAAAAACATTGTTAAACGATTATATAACTGTAGAAGAATTGCGTGCATGCACTACCTGCAATGCATGTGTAGAAGAATGTCCTGTAAGTATTTCTCCATTAGACATTATCATAGAACTACGCCGCAGCCTCATTATGGAAGACAGCAATGCACCACAAGATTGGAACGGTATGTTTACCAATATTGAAACAAACTATGCGCCATGGAAAATGAGTCCTGATGATAGGGATAAATGGGCGGTGGAAATGGAAAAATAATTTTTATCATTATCCCAGTAACCATAATCTATTGCATTATAAAAGATGAAAAACGGTATCCGGATGAAGTGAGTGACACAACGATGATCACCATTGCTGCTTCTTTGCTTGGACAAAAAAATATAATTTATCTAATGCATAATCTCGCTAGTTTCTTCCCCCTTCGGGGGAAATAGATGGGGCTCCTTTTTCTTAAGTATCTTCCACAACGTTATCAATGCCGTCACCGCAAATATACCTCCAATAACCCAATTCAAATACTGCTGAGAATTTGCAATACGACTTACCATCCATTTTCCGCCAAAAATAAAAACACAATTACCAGCAAGTGTACCAAGCCCAATACCAATTATATAACTATTGTATTGTGAATTTACTGGCTCTAATATTTTTTTAGAAAATAAAACGGTACTCCAGCCAAACCAAAAAGGTATTTGTACAGGATTTATAGCACACAAACCCATACCCAATAAAAAACGGTTTATATTTATATTTTCATAAGGATTTATACCTACGCTTTCTGTACCAGAAGATGTTTGCATAGCAGCATAAAAACTTGCACAAGCTAGCACCACAATGATTCCAA
>JANOZW010000416.1:0-5623 GCA_031429575.1 Ferruginibacter sp. | reverse complement strand
TCAAACAAAGTAGCTTTAGATTTTCCAATACTAAAAATACCACCTGGGCCACCCCCGCCTGGGCCACCGCCACCCATTTTACGCATCATCATTACTAGTAATAAGCCAAATAAAAGTAATGGTAAAATGAATCTTACTGTCTCACCCAAAAACTCTCCTTCATTGGTATAGTATGGGCGAATTTGATTCTCAATTTCTGGATTAGTTTTATATAACTCATCCAACTGTTTTTCAAATACTTCTTCGCTGGAAATGTAAGCAAATACTTGCGGTGTTAGGCTTTTCGATATTCTTTCGTATTCAGCCTCATTCATAATAGATTTGTAGTAATCAGCCTTTTTGACCATACTATCTTTCTTAAGATAAATACGAGCAATATCACTATTTCTTACTACTATCAAACCAGTTTTATCACGCTGTGCTTTCATATCTACCAGCACATCGCCTGATTTTATAATTTCATTTATTTCTGCCGGATTTACATCGATACCAGTAGTAGCTACTGTTCTCATTAAATTATAGCCAATGAGGGCTACCAATACAATACCCCAAACCCAATAAATATTGAATTTGGTTTTCTTTTTTGGGTCACCGCCCAAGCCAGGAATATTATTTGGGGTCAAATTTGGTTTACCAGTAGGTGGGGTTTTATCTTGTTGTGCCATGTGCTTTTTCGCTCTTTCGTTCTTTATAAAAATGTATATTAATCTTCTTTATGTTCTGTAGATACTGCATCGCTCCACATTTCTTCTAGTTGATAAAATTTTCTAGTATCTGGTAGCATAATATGTACTACTACATTTACATAGTCTATCAAAATCCATTGCTGTGCCTGCCTGCCCTCATGCTTATACGCTGCTTCGCCACATTTTTCTTTTACTTCATACTCAATGTCATCGGCTATTGCTTTAAGCAATGTAGGGTTGTTTGCTTCACATACGATAAAAAAGTCAGCTACGGCTTCGGGTATTTTACGAAGATCGAGGCTTACTATATTTTCACCTTTTTTTTCGTGAATCGTTGCAATAATGGTTTTAATGATTTTGCTGCTTTTGGTAAGCCTAGCTACGGTACTTTTTTTTCGTGTTTCCAATACACTTAACTTGTTGGTCAAATTTCTTTTTTTTATTGAATGATTACATGGATATTGCCATGCAGTGCAGCACTTTTAATAGTAGCTTGCGTATATTATCAAAATTACAAATTCTTTTTTACCCACGAGGAAATATCATGGAACAAAATGAAATATTTAGCATTTTAGATAGCGTGGAAAGTACCAACAACTATGCCATGCAGCAAGTGCATGCAGGATTGGCGAAACATGGACAGGCTTGGTATGCACATGAGCAATGGGGCGGTAAGGGACAAAGAGGAAAATTATGGAGAACAAGCGTGGGTGAAAATGTGATTTTGAGTGTAGCCATACAGCCAAATCCTATATTTAACGTAAAACCATTCTTATTAAGTGCATTAGTAGCCAGTATTTGTAGAAATTGTTTTGCAGAAATAGCTGGAGAAAATACAAAAATAAAGTGGCCAAATGATATTTATTGGCGTGACAGAAAGGCAGGAGGAATTTTGATTGAGAACATTTTTAAAGGAAAAGATTGGCAATGGGCAATTGTTGGCATTGGTATAAATGTAAATCAAATGGTATTTGATGAAAATGTAGGCAATGCTACTTCTTTAAAAATAATTAAAAGAAAAGAATATGATCCTATTTTATTGGCTAGAAAAATACAACGAATACTATTGGAAAAACTAGAGCAAGTTAAACCTACAAACATGGGTGTTTATCTAGATAATTTAAACAATCATTTGTACAAAAAAAATGAAACGGTGCATCTTAAAAAAGACAATGTTGTTTTTGCCACAAAAATAATGAGAGTAAATGAATATGGGCAATTGCTTACAGAAGATGTAATGGAACGAACATTTGAAGTGGGGGAAGTGGAGTGGGTGAGGTGATTATTTAATACTATGTCTGCAAATTTCTATTGAAGTTTTTATACATGCCATGCATAACAGTAAGGTGTGGTAAGGTAAGTACAGATAAAACAATAAGGAGTGCAAAAAGCAAATTCATATCAGGCATAAAATAATGCAATCCAAAATACAATCCTACAATAGATGTTAGGGCAAGTAAACTAAATAAAATGCTTTTGTTGCAAATAAGGGTAAATTTTTGTGTGTTGTTAAAGCTTTTAAAATAAGAAAAAATATTTCTTACAGACAAAATAGAATGCCACAATGCAAAATAGAAGGTAAATGCTAGCAACATTGGCAATATAGAAACGATAAAAATTAAAAAGACAAACGAAAGTATTTTTCCACCATTTATAGCAACAATATTTCCTTTTCTTGTTTGCCAAAATAATACAATTAATAAAATAAATGCAAATAGAGAGATAATATGCATTGCATATTGTTGAATAAAATTATAAAACGTACTTCCATTTAAATAATTACCTACTAAAGGAATGGCTTGTTGTATTTCCTTTACATGGGTTAGTAATAAAAGGGATAGCATAAATGCACCATAAGCAAAATACAAAGCAATGGAGCTTCTGTTTGGTTTCATGATAGATGACATATCTGTTTCTCCAAAATGAAAAATAGAAAAAATAATAAATAAAGAAAAAGCCAACCAAGGCAGCATCCAAAATAGAGAAAAAATAAACAGACGGAAAAGATAAATCGCAACGAATTTTTTTATAGAAAACGTTTTGTTAACCACTTCGTCGTTTTGCTCATCTACCAAAAAATCTAATGCGCCATGCGGTACGCCAATTACAAACACAAGGGATAATAAAATAATCATTTGTGTGTCTAAAGAAATTGGAAAAATAAAAAAGTGCATGGCTATTGTTATAAAGCCAACAATCAATAATACGTATTCTACATTAAGTCTTTTTAGATGTAAGTTATTTTTCATATTACCAATAATCAATTTCGTTAAAAAAGAAAAAGTGATTTTGTACAAAATAATTTTAAGGCTTACGTAAATAAATTTATAGTAGATGTAAACATGCCCCTTCTTTTAACATTTGTGTAAAGAAAATGTTAAGCATTATTTTAATTAAATTTTATGTAGCTGATTATCAATTATATAATTTTAAATCTATCAATAATATTTTTACGTTTATTTCAACAATAATTAACAAACGCTTGCTAGTATATCCTATCAGGCAATACACTAAACCAACCTCATATGTTACAGATTTTTCTTGACATCAAAGCGATTGACCCACATAATTATGTGGCATTTACCTTTTTTATCGGCACCATGGCAATGATGGGCGCTGCAGTATTTTTCTTTATGGAAGTTGGCGGCACTAGCCCCCAATGGCGTACCTCTGTTTTAGTTTCTGGTCTTATTACCTTTATTGCTGCTGTGCATTATTATTACATGCGTGGCTACAATTTAGACACAGGCGATTCTCCTACATTCTTTCGTTATGTAGATTGGATACTTACAGTGCCATTAATGTGCGTAGAGTTTTATTTAATTACAAAAAAAGCAGGTGCTAAAATTGATTTGCTTTGGAAATTGATTTTTGCTTCTGTTGTAATGCTAGTAACAGGTTACATTGGTGAAGCCATTAACGGTGGAGAAACGGTAAGTTGGGTATGGGGTGCTATAAGTGGTGCTGCATATTTCTACATTGTTTACTTAGTATGGGTTGGTGATGTTGCAAAATTGGCAAAATCTTCAAGCCCATCTGTAGCAAAAGCAGTAAAAACATTGGGATGGTTCGTATTAGTTGGCTGGGCTATTTATCCATTAGGATATATACTTGGTACAAAAGGCGGATTGTTTGGAATGGAGGTTGTAAGCGATAGGGCTGCTGCAGTGGCAGCAATGGATATTGTTTATAATATTGGAGACGCAATAAACAAAATCGGTTTCGGTTTGGTTATATATGCATTAAGTAGAAGCGATGAAAATAAAGCATAAAACAGAAACATAGATACTAAAACGAAGAAAGGTTGTTCAAATTAATGAACAACCTTTTTTTGGTTTTTATAATCAACAAACACAAAACCAATATATTTTTATAACTATTTTTCAGGTCCAATAAATATTTTTCCAATAAAATTCTTTAATGTTACAACACCTCCTTTATTTTTATCTTTATCAAATTCTTCTTTGCTCATTCTACTAAACTGCGCAAGTGTGCCAATGCCAAATAAAATAAAAAGCACAACAAGTATAGCGCTGAATATGATTAAGTCTAAATTTTCCATATTATTTTTTTATTTTGACGTTGATGTAGATTAATACTAAAATTATTGTTGGAGGCCAAAGCCCAATGAATATAGCTCTTAGCTTATCATGAAGTACAATAAAATTATACTCTGCTACGAATATTAGAGCAATGGCGAATAAGAAAATAAATAGTTCTGCTTTTTTTAATTTTTCTAGCATTGATAAGTTTTAAAGATGAAAATATATATGATGTAAACCGTTATAAAAAAAGATGAAAACAAGTCAAAGTAACTTACTCTAAAAACGGCAAAGAGGTTTTACGATTAATAAAATAAAGAACCAATAAATTTATTTGAGCGTAGATGAAGTATGAAATATGCAAATGCTTTCTTAAATACTTATGATAAATTTGAAAGTAAATGGCACACGCTTCAAAAATCAAAAATAATCAGCAATATTGTAATTCTTTTTTTTGCTGCAGGGGTTATTGCTAGCTTATTATCTTATTTTAAAATAATTGATATAAAGCTGGGTAAGTTTTTTGCAATAGAGTTAGCCTTTAGTGTATTGCTATTTGTAGAAGTATTTGATTTGTTTTTTATTATTACTCATTCCGTGGCAGATTCTGTTGGTAAGCAGTTTGAAATAATTTCCCTTATTTTATTGCGAAGTTCATTTAAAGAGCTGGGACATGTAAACCTAGATGGTAGTATGGATTTGGCAAACCTCCAAAGCTTGTTACCTGTATTGGTAGATGCCTTTGGAGCAGTTATCATTTTTTTTATTACGGTACTTTTTTATAGGAAACAACGTCATGTACAAATTACAAAGTCAGATGAAGAAAAGTCTCATTTTGTATTGCAAAAAAAAGTGGTGGCAGCGTTTATGCTCTTGTTTTTTTCTTGTCAAATTATGCATAGCATATTCTTATTTTTTGCAAATAAAACGATTAATCAAAATCTTTTTAATCAGCTATACACAGCGCTCGTTTTTTCGGATATTTTAATTCTTATTCTTTCTTTGCGATACAGCAATTTATATGTGCATTTGTTTAGATATTCTTCTTTTGCTCTTGCTACTGTTATATTAAGACTTTCACTTTCTGCCCCACAATACATAAACGTAGTATTGAGTATATCTGCAGGTTTGTTTGTACTACTTGTTACTAATTTATATAATTTTCTAAATAAACCACCTGGTAATAATGTTGATTAAATAGTTTAGAAATAATCTACAATCTCATCTATAGTTTAAAAAATTTTTAAAAATAAAGAGGCTGTTCCAAAACAAAAAAGGGGCAGTCTCATTTTTATGTATTTTATTTTGTGGTAACATGGCAAAAAATATTTCTATTCGATTGTAGAGCGTTTGATTTTTGAAAAAGTTAAAAAAGTAGCCTTTTAGGCTGCTTTT
>JANOZW010000415.1:0-3270 GCA_031429575.1 Ferruginibacter sp. | reverse complement strand
AGTGCATTAGATAATAAATTATTTAAAATTTGACTAAGCCTAATATCATCGCTCGATATAAAGAAGTCGAGGTTAACATCATTGTGTAGCAATTTGAAAAATAAATTCTTTTGCTCAAACTGAGCAGCAAAAGAATTGTATATATTTTCTATAAATTTTTTAAAATTAAACGGCCTATTGGCTAATTCAATTTTGCCAGATTCCATTTTACTAAAGTCTAACAAATCGTTTACCAAATGCAGCATATGTTTAGATGAATAATTCAATAACTCAAATTGCTCAGTTTGTTGCGGTAAATGTTCATCTAATTTTAATAAATTGGTAGTGCCTATTATTCCGTTTAATGGTGTTCTTAGCTCGTGGCTCATGTTAGATAAAAACTGCAATTTTACTTTTGCACTTTCCTCTGCTATTTCTTTAGCTTTTATGAGTTCTGTTTCTCTGTTTTGCGTTATCAGGTAAATAATGTAGGCAAGTATTGTTGTGAGACCAAATGAAACCATAAAATTGCCCTTAAACATTAATGCCGCATCTGCTTCATGTAGGCCCGGTAAATAACCAACTTTAGGGCAAAGGCTTACCGATAAAATGAGGCATAAAATAGTGAAGCCAAATAGAAAACCAACCTGACTATTTTTATCCTTTAATTTAACTAGAATGGGAAACAATAAAATTAAGGAAGAGTAAATTAAGTAATTACCTGTTTGTGTACCTTCAGTAAAACATGCTGTGAGTAAAATAAGATTGAGCACAATAAAAGTAATATTTCTAGCAATATTATATCTTCCCTGCCCATTTATGATATAACAAATTATGGCAGAAGTAATAAATACCAAATTCAAAATAGTTGCAGGTAAAAATCCAATGATGGCCTCAAAAACTAAATTGGGTATAAACATGATGGTTCCAATAATTATACCTTGATTAAGGTAGATAATCTTTTGCTTATCTTCTTCGCTTTGTGCTTTAAATACACCTGATTCAAATAGAAACTTTATTAATTGAGAACCTTTTGTCATTTAAGTATTAAGTAATTGGGATAATTATAACGAAAAAACGATAAAAATAGTATGTTACATGCTGGTTTTGTTTAATGGATAAATATGGATTATTTTTTCCAAATACCAATGATCACAGCAAAATTCCCATCTGTTTGAATCCATTTTTTTTCTGGTAAATATGTTCTAGATACGTATCCATCTAAGTACAACGCATTTGTGCAACCCATTTTTTTAAAATAATCGGCAAAATCATAAAAATTTATATCATTTTTACTCATCGCAAATATGATACGATTTTCAGATAAAATTCCTATGCCATTCCGAATATTTACATTTGTAGAATTCTTGACAAATTTAGGGTGAATCTTTCCATCAATCACTAACATTGGACCTGATTGTGTCGCCATTTTTATATTTCTATCATTTATAAAGTCAGTTGATTTGCAAATTACTGCTGAATCAGTTTTCGTAAGATAAAATATGCCATTGGGTTTTAGGTAAAAATTTCCATTACCATTTGTTATATCTAAAGCTGACAGAGTGTTGCCATTTTCTATATATAAACCCTGCGGCGAATTATCTTGCTTGTACATGCCTCCATTCATAGCAAATACTAGGCTTTTATTTTTTTTAGCGAGCCAATTTTTTAAATTTATAATACTTTTAAAATTTTCATTGCTATCATTTTTCCAATAAAATTGTAGGTTTTGCTTTGTAGGATTTACAATGTAGCTAATAAAACGGTTATCATCAACGGCATCATTTTTTCTTAGTAAAAAAAGAATGACACCTATCAATAATATTATAAAAATTGCTTTAAAAATATTTTTTCTTTTCATATTTTTTCAAATATACCACAAGTAGTACTATACTTATTTGTTAATACTATTCTAATCTTATTTTTATTAACTTTCCGTTTCAGCTTTTATTCGTTTATTTGATTCTATAATCAGCACCATTAAATGAAATTTCTCCTTTTAGTTATTAGTGTTTTTGTATACAGTTTTACTGTAAATGCACAAATAATCACTACCATTTCTTGGGTAGAAAAAAGCAATGCCAATGCAGCAGATGTAATTTATTACAATGCAAATAAAAAATTAGTATGGGCTGATTTTAAAGGAACACCTGGCCCTCCAAGTATAGTAGCAGCCATCACTTCATCTGGCTTTGGATATAGAGCAGGTATGAAATCTAGCAATGGCAATGGAGAAATAAATGTATCTGTCTATTGTTTTTTTAGTAAGCCAAACTCTTGGGTACGAAAAGGGAAAACAACAGCTTATATTTTAAACCACGAGCAACACCATTTTGATGCAACTTACATTTGCACAAAAAGATTTATTGAGAAAATTAGAAACGCAAATTTAACTACTTCAAATATGAATGATGTGCTAGCAAAATTATACAAAGAATGCAGTATAGAAATGCGCAAAATGCAGTCAAATTATGATGGTGAAACTATGAACGGACAATTGAAAGATAAGCAAGAAAAATGGAATGCTTTTTTTGACAAAGAGCTCCTCATCATTAAAAATTAATTTCATATGCTATTCTTAAAACAGCCATATTATACTCTTCTCTATTTTTGCCAAGCCATATTTCTTGCCTTGCAGATATGTCTAACTTTTTTCTGCCAATATTTATTTTATCGCCAATGCCTGCGCTAAAAACAGCTTTGGTACTATTGCTATACTTTGTCATTATAATAGCTCCAGCTTCGCCTAAAAAATAAAAATTGCCTACATAATATCTTGCACCTGCTTTTAATGGTATTGCTACAATAGATTCATAATATTTTGGTAATGGTGAGGTAAAATCTTCAAATCGCCTTTTACCATCAAAGTAAGTTAGCCCTGTATTAAATGTGGTACTTGCATGCTTGCCAAAAGTATATTCTGTTTTAAAACTTATACCTCCACCTACTTTATGGGTTTCCCAAAAGTTTTCAGGTGCAAATACTTCTGGCCCAAAATTTATAGATAAAGTGTGTTTTTCGTTTGCTTGCCCTTTTGTTTGTAATGTTACAGTTTGTAACAATAATAATGATAAACTGTAGATTATTATCTTTTTCATATACCTGATTTTTAGTGATAAAATGGAGATACAGCAAAGATAGTATTACTATTATAAATAGAGTTAAAACTATTGTTAATTATGGTAAAGCTTTTTTTAACAAAGCTTATGTTTTTTTGAAAGAATAAAATGAAAAGACTGGCTTTGATACTTTTTTACAAATAACCTTTTTAATTATTATAAATTAACCACC
>JANOZW010000414.1:0-13274 GCA_031429575.1 Ferruginibacter sp. | reverse complement strand
AAAATGATAGCTAATTAAGACTCGTAAAGCTGTTTAAAACATTTATTAAAATAGAATGATATAAAAAATGCAGTCTAAATTAAAATTAATAAAGAACTGCACTCTTTTTTTTAATATACCTATGCAATGGTACTAATATGTATTTAATAATAGAAGTACTAATTCACTAGCGTGTCGTTTTGAGCATAGGCGTGTACAAAAACAAAAAAAGTGAGGGAAAACCTCACTTTTAAACTCTTTACTTTAAAAAACTTAACATCATCAAATCCTTTTTGCCAACTGCAAATTGCCGTTTGCTCACTGCCCTACACCTGAAAAACCCCTACCCTAAACTTTGCTATTTTTGGATTATGATTTGCCGCAGCAATACCTTCGCTTATTACACGCCTCGTTTCTGCAGGGTCAATAATGGCATCCACCCAAAGACGGGCAGCAGCGTATTGTGCTTTTGTTTGTGCTAAATATTTATCGGTAATTTTATCTAAAATAATTTTTTCTTCTTCGCCAGTTACTACTTGTCCTTTTGCTTTCATACCTGCCACTTGTATTTGCAACATGGTTTTAGCAGCTTGCTCACCGCCCATTACCGCTATTTTGGCACCCGGCCAAGCATATATAAAACGTGGGTCGTAGGCTTTGCCACACATGGCGTAATTGCCCGCCCCGTACGAATTTCCTGTAATGATGGTAATTTTGGGCACTACAGAATTGGCTACTGCATTTACCAATTTTGCACCATCTTTTATAATACCGCTATGCTCACTTCTGCTACCGACCATAAAGCCAGTTACATCTTGTAAAAACACCAGTGGTATTTTTTTCTGATTGCAATTCATAATAAATCGTGCAGCTTTATCTGCACTATCGTTATAAATAACACCGCCAAGTTGCATCTCTCCTTTTTTACTTTTCACAATCAATCGTTGATTGGCTACAATACCCACTGCCCAACCATCTACACGTGCATAACCACATACAATTGTTTTGCCATAGCCTTGTTTAAATTCATCAAAACTATCGGCATCCACCACACAATTTATAACTTCAAGTACATCGTACGGTTTGCTATTATCGCCTGCAATAATGCCATATATTTCATTTGCTTTTTTTGCTGGAGCTATGGATGCTGTTCTATCAAACCCTGCAATGTCTTGCTTTCCAAGTTTGCTAATAATGCGTTTTACTCTATCCAAACATTCTTCTTCTGTTTTAAAAGTATAATCTGCAATGCCGCTTATTTCATTGTGTGTGGCAGCGCCACCAAGGGTTTCGCCATCTGCATCTTCACCAATAGCAGCTTTTACCAAGTATGGACCAGCCAAATAAATTGATCCTGCGCCTTCTACCATAAGGGTTTCATCGCTCATTATGGGTAGGTAAGCACCGCCCGCTACACATGCACCTGTAACGGCAGCAATTTGTGTAATACCCATGGCACTCATTTTGGCATTGTTTCTAAATATTCTACCAAAATGTTCTTTGTCAGGAAAAATTTCATCTTGCATGGGTAAAAAAACACAAGCACTATCTACAATATAAATTAATGGTAAATGATTTTCCATAGCAATTTCTTGCATACGTAAATTTTTCTTACCAGTTATGGGAAACCATGCACCTGCCTTTACCGTTTGATCATTTGCAATTATTACACACTGCCTTCCGCTTACATAACCAATACCGCTAACCGTGCCGCCTGCGGGGCAACCGCCATATTCTTCATACATACCAAAACCTGCAAATGCACCAATTTCTATAAATGGTTTATCGGCATCGCAGAGGTATGCAATGCGCTCTCGTGCTACGAGTTTATTTTTTTCTTTTTGCTTGGCTTGGCTTTTTAAGCCTCCACCTTCGTATATTTTTTCTAGTTGTTGTTTTACGGCACTCCACGCTAGCTTTTGTTCGTCTTCGTTTTTGTTAAATTGAATATCCATTGGTTGGTTTTATGAAAGGCAATTTAGGCAATAGTACTTAGTATTGAGTATTTAGTATAGAGATTTTACCATTATAAATTTAGAAGCAAGTTTACTATTTTAAAATTGACAACTCATTAATTGAATTTTGATAAATAATTTGTAAATTTGATTTCATGAACGATATACTTTTATATAGTAAACTTTCCACACTACCAGAAAACTTAAAGTCTGAGGTATCAGATTTTATAGATAGTTTGGTAGCAAAAGATAAAAAAAATTCCGAAAAGAAGAAACCAATATTTGGCAGTGGCAAAGGTATTTTTGTTATGCATGACGACTTTGATGAGCCTTTAGAAGATTACAAAGCATTTTAATTTCAACTTCTTTCAAATTACTCATCTCTTTTACATTGTCGTAAACGTAAGAAGCTTTTCAATTGATTTTTAATATTCCAGTAAACATGCTAAAGCCCAAAACCAATCCCATTGTGGCTAAAGCCACTTTAGTTTATATTTTTTGCCCCCATGCTAAAGCACGGGGCAATGCATAAACCGTTAACTTAATAACATTGATTTCTGTTAGTTTTTTCTTTCTAAAATTTTCCCACTCGTTTCTTATCTTCGCTGTAATGCAAGTTGCACAATTAAAGCTCAATAGCAATTTGCTGTTGAACGGAGCGTCGCCACTGAAGCTCAATATTGCTGCTTCTTTGTTTGGACAAAATGAAAAAAATAATAAATAAGAAAAATAAAACAAGTTTGATTATTGAAGCCCAGTCTTAATACTCAATACTACATACTCAATACTAAAAGAACATGAGCAAAGAACTTACAAAAAGAGCCGATAACTATTCAGAATGGTACAATGAATTGGTGGTAAAAAGCCAATTGGCAGATCACTCGGCGGTGCGTGGTTGTATGGTGATAAAGCCCTACGGATATGCACTATGGGAAAACATGCGTGACCAGTTGGACAAAATGTTTAAAGACACTGGGCATGTGAATGCATACTTCCCTTTGTTTGTACCAAAAAGTTTGTTTGAAGCAGAAGAAACCAACGCTGAAGGATTTGCGAAGGAATGTGCAGTGGTAACACATTATCGTCTAAAAGCGGATCCAAATAATAAAGGAAAATTGATAGTGGACCCAGAAGCAAAACTCGAAGAAGAGCTAGTGGTGCGCCCTACAAGCGAAGCCATTATTTGGAACACCTACAAAGGTTGGATACAATCGTACAGAGATTTGCCATTGCTTATAAACCAATGGGCCAATGTGGTGCGTTGGGAAATGCGTACTCGTTTGTTTTTGCGCACGGCAGAATTTTTGTGGCAAGAAGGGCATACCGCACATGCTACAAAACAAGAAGCAATAGACGAAACCGTAAAAATGGTAAATGTGTATGCCGATTTTGTGGAGCAATACATGGCCGTGCCAGTAGTGATAGGTGTGAAGACGGCAAGCGAACGTTTTGCTGGTGCAGAAGATACGTATTGCATAGAAGCACTGATGCAGGATGGCAAGGCATTACAAGCGGGCACATCGCATTTTCTTGGGCAAAATTTTGCTAAAGCTTTTGATGTAAAATTTAGCGATAAAAATAATTCACTGGAATATGTGTGGGCAACGAGTTGGGGTGTTTCTACAAGATTAATTGGTGCTTTGATAATGGCGCATAGCGATGATCAAGGGTTGGTAATGCCACCAAGAATTGCACCATTGCAAGTAGTTATAGTGCCTATTTACAAAGGCGATGACAGCAAACCAGTGATAGATGAAAAAGCACATGCAATGATGGCTGAACTAAAAGCAATGGGCGTGCGTGTAAAATATGATGATAGTGATAATGCAAGACCAGGTTGGAAATTTGCAGAGTACGAACTAAAAGGTGTACCGGTACGTGTAGCCATAGGCATGCGTGATTTGGAGAATAATGTGGTGGAAGTAGCACGCAGAGATACCAAAGAAAAACAAACGATTTCGCTGGATGGTATTGCCGATTATTTGAAAAATTTGTTAGATGAAATTCAACAAAATATTTATAACCGTGCACTTGCTTTTAGAAATGAAAATATAACCGAAGCCAATACTTGGGATGAATTTGTACAATTGCTGGATGGAAAAGGTGGATTTGTTTCGGCACATTGGGATGGTACGGAAGAAACGGAAGAGAAAATAAAAGAGCTTACAAAAGCAACGATACGTTGTATTCCTTTAGATAATAAGCAAGAAGATGGCGTTTGTATATTGAGCGGAAAGCCAAGTGGGGAAAGGGTTTTGTTTGCTAGGGCGTATTAAAAGCCTCCTAAATCTCCGCCAAAAAGGCGGAGGACTTTAGTCTGTAATAGTTTGAAGTTAGGTTTGTTTAATTGATGTGAAGATTATAATTCATCAATTCTAATCCTTCTACTTCATACTTTCACTACTAAAAGAAAAAGGTAGCAATTGAGCTGCACTATCAATTACAATTACTTTTCCTTCCATACCAGATAAGATGAGGCGCATGGGTTGCTTTGTGCGTTCCTCATACTCGGCTAGGCTTTGGCGGCACATACCACATGGAGAAATGGGTCTATCGCTACCACCTGTACGTGAAAGATTATTGTAGCTAATAGCCATTGTTTTTATAGGCTCATCGGTTTGTAACATGCTTGCACTTGCCAGTAGCACACGCTCTGCGCATATACCTACAGGGTACGATGCATTTTCTTGATTGGTACCATACACTTTTTGCCCATTATTAAACAATGCAGCCGCCCCTACTAAAAAATTACTATAAGGTGCATATGCTTTTTGTGTCGTTTTTCTTGCTTCTTCTAACAATGCTGCATCTTCTTTATTTAGTTCGCTTATATCATCATATACTTCAAATCCAAAACTATGTTGTTGCTTCATACTCGCATTTTAATTTGGTAATGTTTAAAAAATAAATTCACTATTTTTTAAACATGTGTTTCTTTTTTAGATAAAAAATCCTCTCTGCTGTTGAGGCAGAGAGGAATATTATACATGTAAAGTAAGTAATTTTTATTAAAACTTCTATTTTATACCATTAAATAATCTTTTCCATCGTGGGCCATTCTCCCAACTAAACCAAATAAGCGATGCTTTACCCACCACATGATCTTCAGGTACAAAGCCCCAGTAGCGGCTATCCAATGAGTTATGTCGATTATCTCCCATCATCCAGTAATAATTTAATTTAAAAGTATAAGAAGTGGCAGCTACTCCATTTACAGAAATTTTTCCATTTACATTTTCTAGTTTATTGCCTTCATACACTTCTATACAACGTTGGTAGCGTATAAGGTTATCTGGTGTAAGTTCAATAGTACTTCCTTTTTGTGGAATGGTCATTGGGCCATAATTGTCAGCAGACCAACGATGGGTTGTATCAGAACCGTAGTATGGAAAAAGACCAACATCAGGTTTCATTATATAAGGTTCCAATAGAGGATAGCCTGCTGGTAATTTTACTCCAGGCTTTTCTTCATTTGTAATATTTACTATCCATTGATTTGGATTATCTGTCCTTTGAAGGTCCCCTTGATCAATACGAACATTTATACCTAATGCAGCAAGCGATTCTTTATCTACGTACGCACCCGAAGGAGTGGTTAATACATAGAATCTTTCAGATTGAGGAAAACTTGGTTGAGCAATGCCATTCACCATCACATTACCATTTATTACTTCTAATTTATCTCCGCCAACTGCTACACAACGTTTAATAAAATTTTCTCTTTTGTCAACAGGTCTTGTAATTATTTCATCGCCATAATTTGCCCAAACTTTATCTCTCCCACCTTCTCGTACAGCTTGGTAATAAGTAACTTGGCTACCAAATCTTTGAGCTCCATCCACAATAGGATCATTAATTAAGGTATCATTTACAGGAAAATTAAATACCACTACATCGTTTCTTTTTACAGGGCTTGCAAACCAACGAGTATAAGGAATGTATATAGCTTCTGAATATGATTTTACGGGTACAAAAGGCATGGTATGATGCACGAATGGCATGGCTATTGGCGTATTTGGAATACGTGGACCATAGGCAAATTTGCTAACAAATAAAAAGTCGTTTACCAACAACGTTTTTTCCATAGATGGTGTAGGAATGGTGTATGCTTCAAACACAAATGTGCGTATGATGGTAGCGGCTACTACTGCAAATGCGGCTGCATCTATCCATTCTCTTGCTGCAGATTTTTTGTAATTGTCCACCACTTTTTTTCCTGCATATCTTTCTTGCTTGCTATTGGCTAAATATGGAAAATAGGCAAATGGCAAAAACACTGCTGCTGCATGATGACCTACACCAAATCTACCAAAATGCTCTACAAATTTTATGCAAATCCACATGGTAATAAATGCACCAACAATAGGAATTAATTGTACAAAAAACCACCATTTTAGCAATTCCATTTTCTCTACCATGCACCATGTGTTGTAAAAAGGCACAAGGGCTTTCCATGGTTCTATTCCCGCTTTTTTAAACATACCATACATTCCAATATGCCATCCAATAGTAGCTAAAATAAAAATAATCCATCCAATACTCATAATTAAGGTTTTAATATCTTCAAAAGTAATATTTGCAAGCTAGATATGAACAGATTTAACAAAAAAGAAAGAAATAGCGTTTTTTGAAACTTTAAAAATAATAATTTCAAATATTTACTTACAAGAAGAACATGATTTTTAAGCAAACTCCGTTACTTACAAACCAAACAACAATTAAACAATATATCAATCTAACAATGAATCGATCTAACCATTTATCCTACTCCTCACAATTTCCCACAACACCACCCCCGCAGCTGTAGCAATATTCAACGAATGCTTTGTACCAAATTGTGGAATTTCTATACAACCATCACATAATTTTATGGTTTCCAACTCTACACCACTTACCTCGTTACCAAAAATTACGGCTATTCTTTCTGTAGAAGTAAAAGCAACTTTGTGCAGCATTAGGCTGTTTACTACTTGTTCTACTGCATATACTTTATAGCCATTATTTCTAAGTTCAATAATGGCTTCTGCTGCGTTGGCAAAATGTTTCCACTCTACCGTATCTTCTGCGCCGAGTGCTGTTTTTTTTATTTCTTTGTGTGGAGGCGTGCAGGTGTAACCCGTTATGTATATGGCTTCTAGCAAAAAGGCATCAGCTGTACGAAAAACACTTCCTACATTATATGCACTGCGAATATTTTCCAACACAGCTATTACTGGTGCTTTGTCTCTGCGCTTAAATTCTTCTGGACTGATTCTATTCAAATCATCCATGCTCAACTTTTGTGTCATGAAGGAATCGTTTCGCCTTTAGATATTTGTACACTCATTTTTAAATCTGCATATGCACCTGCGGCTTTCACGAAGTTTACAAATAATGGATGAGGGTTTTCTACCGTACTTTTTAGCTCAGGGTGATACTGCACTCCAATAAAAAACGGATGTCCTTTAAGTTCTACAATTTCTACCAATTTAGTTTCGGGGTTTCTACCACTGGTAAGCAAACCTGCATGTTCAAAATCATTTAAATAATTGTTATTAAACTCCCAACGATGCCTATGCCTTTCACTTATTAATTCGCTGCTGTAAATTTTATGAGCCAACGTGTTTGGTGCAATCTCACATGGGTAAGCACCTAGGCGCATGGTTCCCCCTTTTTTCTTCACCTTTTTTTGCTCTTCCATTAGTGCTATTACTGGTTTTGAAGTGCTCGTATTCATTTCAGTAGAATGTGCATCGCTCCAGCCCAATACATTTCTTGCAAATTCAATTACCGCCATTTGCATGCCCAAGCAAATACCAAAGAATGGCATTTTATTTTCTCTTGCATATTTTACAGCAACAATTTTACCATCTACTCCCCTAGCTCCAAAGCCGGGCGCCACAAGCAATCCATCAAGTTCACGTAATTTATCTCCCACATTTTCATCGGTTAAAAATTCGCTGTGCACATTTACAATTTGTACTTTGCACTGATTCATGGCACCTGCGTGTATGAAAGATTCTAAGATGGATTTGTAGGCATCTTGTAGTTCAATGTATTTTCCTATCAAGCCAATTTTTACACGGCTCTTTGGATAATTTAATTTGTCTAAAAAGCCACGCCATTTGGTAAGTTCTGGAGCAGCATATCCATTTATTTGCAATTGCTTTAGCACAATCACATCCAATCCTTCTTGCAGCATTTTTAATGGCACTTCGTAAATCGTACTTGCATCCAATGCCTCAATAACAGCACCTGGTTTTACATTACAAAACAAAGCTACTTTTCTTCTTATTTCATCGCTTAATGGGTGTTCTGTTCTACATACTATCACATCTGGATGCACACCTTCTTGGCTAAGCATACGCACACTATGCTGTGTAGGTTTAGTTTTTAATTCTTTGGCTGCTTTTAAGTATGGAATAAGGGTAAGATGCACCACCATACAATCTTCCTCAGGCAGTTCCCATTGCAATTGGCGCACGGCTTCCACAAATGGTAAACTTTCAATATCACCCACTGTACCACCAAGCTCAGTAATTACAATATCAAAATTGCCGCTTTCACCTAGCAAGAGCATTCTGCGTTTTATTTCGTCGGTAATGTGAGGCACAACTTGCACTGTTTTACCCAAGTAATCACCTTCTCTTTCTCTGTTAATAACTGTTTGGTAGATACGTCCTGTGGTTACATTATTGGCTTGAGATGTAGGTGTATTGAGGAAACGTTCATAATGCCCCAAATCCAAATCTGTTTCAGCACCATCGTCTGTAACGTAGCATTCACCATGCTCGTAAGGGTTTAAAGTACCTGGATCGACATTTAAATAAGGATCAAATTTTTGAATAGTAACCTTAAGCCCACGTGCTTGCAACAGCTTTGCCAGCGATGCTGCAATAATGCCTTTTCCCAATGATGATGTTACACCACCTGTTACAAAAATAAATTTCGCCATAATAGTATTTAGTATTGAGTACTTAGTATTGAGACTTGGCTACAATATTTAAGTTCCATTTTCTTCAATTTTGTGTCTAATATTTTTTATTATTTTTTTATCCAAGCAAAAACACAGCTCTGGTCATAATCGTTGTGTTACTCACTTCTACGGAATACCTTTATTGAACTTTCATTATGTTATCTGTAAAACTGCAAGATCTAATATTAGAAAACGACCTGCAAAAAGAGAAAAATTAATTCTCGGAGGTCGTGCAAATGTAGGGCATATGATTGGGAGAAGGAAATTATGAGGAGAAAATGTTATCGCATATTAAAAACAGAATTTAATAAAACTTAAACTCTTAGTTTGGTAACGCTAAAATTGGTAGCCAATTTTTAAATATAAATCTCTATAGTTAACTACCCGAGTAGGCGATTTTGTAATAACTGGTGTACCAATTACAACTACTCCACCCGCACCAACCGTATAGCTGTTTGTATTTTCATTGTAATAGTTAGATGTTAAATACTTAAAACCACCTGCTATATAAATACCTCTTTCTTTAAATTTTTGGTTTAAATGCATTCCTACTTCAAAATTAACAACTGAACGACCTTTATAATAAAAAACCGTATTATCTAAACCAGTATTATTAGAGTAACTTGTATTCCAAATTAACTTTCCAACATTTAGTGCAACAAAAGGTAGAACCTTGCTTTTTTCAGAAACTTGTTTTTGTTTAAAGAAATATCGTACATCAATAAAAATGGGGTATGCTACTGAATATCTATCTTCTACCTTAAAAGCTTCAAGGCCTAACCCAATTCCAACATTTGAAAATCTAGCACCAAAAACAGCAGCTGCACCAATGAGAGGGCTTTTGGTTAAGGTTAATGACTTTTTATAAAATAATGATGCATTGCCATAGGAATTAAATGTATTCTTTTGTGAGTACCCTAAAATGGGTGTTAAAAAAAGAAGAAGTAAGATTTTTTTCAAAGTAATAAATTTGTGTTTAAATGACATGCAAACAAGCTAAACTTTAATGTGCAAAATTTATTAAGTATTTATTTTGCCAATCCAAAAATAGGAAAATTTAAAACACGCTACGATAGCTACAAATTTCTATTAAAATAAAAAAGGGTTATATCTTTCGATATAACCCATTCTTATTGTATTCAAAGTGGGGATGTTTATTCGTTTGGCAATACACTCCAGTAAACGATTACAATTCTTCTACGCTCGTCGTTTGCCTTGTAATTTTTAATGCTTGCATCAGGCAATTGTTCTCCTCTACCAACTTCTATGTTTTCAAAAGTTATTTTTGATGGTGCCACAATATTGCTCGATTTATCTTTAATTGTTTTAGTAAATAATTTTGACAATTCCTCAGCTCTTAATGCAGATAAACGGGTATTTAATTGTGCTTTGCTAGGTTCTTCTATTTTTAAGCTCGTACCAAGTTCATTGTATAATTTTGAACCTTTTGATATTTGTGTTGCATCTGCATATCCATTTACTAAAATGGTAGCAGTACGTGGTGCTTCGGCATATTTATTGGAAAAATTTATTAATGAATCTATTACTGGTGAAAAATATACCCTAGCTTTTTCAGACTTTTCTGCCGGTATTGCGTAGCCACCAGGTCCAAAAAATGCTGCTAAAGAAAACAATGTTTTTGTTGACTTTTGTAAACCCTCCTCTATCATATCAAATGTGTATTGCCTTGTGGCAGCAGATTTATTTACTACAGAATCTATAACCAATACCCTTGCTTTAATAGAAGCACTATTAGCTGCATAATCTTCTGGTGATCCTATTCTAGATTCTAGTAGCTTTATTTCTTTTGTATTGTCTTCTATCTTCTTTAAATATTTAGCAATGCGAGTATCTACACCAGAAGCTGTAGCACTATCAATACGCCCACTAGCAAGCACATTTCCTTTTACGTCACCAATATTATCAATTTTTTTCACTTCTACTTTTTGTTGCGCATCTGCATTACCAAGTATAGCTTTCAATTGTTTTTTTTCTGCTCCAAGGTTAGATTTTCCAAGTTCATCTTCTACAATGGTCAACAATGCATTTCTTTCTGCTCCTTTGTTTATTATGGTGCCGCAAAAAAGCGGCACAGTGTTTATCAGTGTACGAAATTTTCTTTTTACGGTTGATAAAGAGCTTAATTGTTTTGTAAGATCATTACCCAATTTTACTAAAGAATCATTTTGCTTTTGATATTCTGCTAGCTTACCCTTATATAGTTTGGATGTAGAATCTGTTATTTCTCCTTTTGCCAACAAACTATTGTTTAGGTTATTTAAATGTTTTATACGATCATTTTCTTTTTCTAAAACTGTTGTTGTTTTAGAAATATCTTCTATAAATCTAGCCTGAGACATCTTAAAAAACTCCTTGTAATTTTCGGGATTTGTGTTTGCTTTATTTATATCTACTTGTGCAAAGCTTATACTAAAGCATATGCTCAAAATTGTAAAAAGTAAAATTGTTTTTTTCATAGTTGGATGGTTTTACTTAGTAGGTACAGGTCTAATATCAAAACCTGCATCATTTACTTTTTTAGGTATTTGTTTTATAATTGATGTGGGTTTTATAGGAGGTTTAAAAAAAATATTTTTTCTAACCAAAATTATTTTTTCATTTATGCCAGCTGTATCGCTATCGCTTTTTCTATGACGAACAAACACTTTTTTATCGTAAAAAAATGAATCATCTTCTTTGTTTCCATTTTCATTTTTTGATAAATTTTCTTCTTGCAAATTATTTGTATCATTTACCCTACTTACTTCTTTATTTGAAGATAATTTAGGGAGCATTACAAATACAATAGCAGCAATGGCAGCTATCCAAAGAATTGAAAACCCAAATATGGCCAATTTTTTATTCATTGTTAAAAGCTAAAGAAATCAAATCGTTTTTTTTGTGTTAAGTACAGCTTCAATTTCTTTCATCAAAATTGGTTCTGCTATTAATAATTTATTTAGTTCCTCATTTACTAAAATCCATCTTTCGTTTTCAATATCTTCTTCTATTTTATCTAACATATTTTTCAAAACTGTGTCTATAGCCAAGGCAGATAATGTTGTTTTCATGTGGTGTGTCCACCTCAATACTTCTTTTTTATTTTTTTGAATCACAGCCATTTTAAGCTGCCTTATTTCATTTGGAAATTGTTCTCTAAACTGATTCATTAATTCATGGATAAAACCACTATTTCCAGAAAAAAGTTTGTTTAGATAATCTGTATCAATGTAAACAAAATGATTACTTTTAACAGATATGTTTTGGCGTATAGACTCAATTTTTGTAGAAGAAGGTAAATATTTTTCTAACAAGCTTACAAAAATAGCTTCATCAATTGGTTTTGAAATGTAGTCATTCATACCTGCGTCAATACACTTCTGTTTTTCAGTAGGCATCACGTGTGCTGTCATGGCAATGATAGGTATAGTAACTAACAAATCTTTTCTTACTCTAGTAGCTGCTTCGTACCCATCCATCAATGGCATCTGAATATCCATTAATATCAAATCATATTTTTGGTCTTGCAACATTTCCAAAACTTCTTTTCCATTTTCAGCAAGGTCGTACGATAAATTCCATTGCTGAAGCATAAACTTCAATAATGTTTGATTGGTTTTGTTGTCTTCAGCTACCAATATTTTATTATCGGTAAATACTTTTTTACGATTTGTATGTTGTGTAGTTGAAATATTTTGTACTACTTTTTCTTCAGCAACGTATTCGTAACTCAATACTACTTTAAATAAAGATCCCTCTCCTACATTACTATCTGCAGATATTTCTCCACCTTGCATATCTACAATTTTTTCTACAATCGCTAAACCTAAACCAGTGCCGCCGTATTGTCTGGCGGTGTTATTTTCTGCTTGTTCAAATCTTTCAAAAACGGTGGCTAATTTTTCTTTCGATATTCCAATACCTGTATCTTTTATTACAAATTGAATCTTTACTTCTGTACTAGTTTTTTGCAATAGCTGTACAGCTAATTTTACAGAACCTTTTTCTGTAAATTTTATAGCATTGTTTAACAAATTAATCAATACCTGGTTCAATCTTTCTGCATCTCCAATAAGTGTATTTGGAATACTATTGTCATAATCAAAAACAAACCGCAATTTCTTTTCGTTTACCTTATGTTGAAACATTAACTCTAGCGATGTACAAACTTCATGTATGCTAAATGGATTTTTAGTAATACGCATCATACCCGCTTCAATCTTTGAAATATCTAGTATATCATTTACAACCGACAACAAATTTTCCCCAGAGTTTTGTATTAGGTTCACAAATTGCTGTTGATCGGTATCAAGCTTTGTTTTTTGTAATAAACCTGCAAAGCCCACTACGGCGTTTATTGGCGTTCTTATCTCGTGGCTCATATT
>JANOZW010000413.1:0-2007 GCA_031429575.1 Ferruginibacter sp. | reverse complement strand
TTATCTGCATTAATGTTTACACTAGTAGCTTTTGCACGAGCTTCTACTACTGCTGTTAGCGTGTTTTGCTCAAAATTTGCCGCACCTTTTACGGTATTTACAAGGTTGCCAACGAGGTCAGACCTGTTTTGGTATTCTGTTTGCACATTTCCAAAAGCTTTTTTTACGGTTTCATCTTCCCTTACAAGACCATTGTAACCATTGCAACCCATAAATACAATTACTGCTAATATTGCTAATACGATTAATAAACCTGAACGTTTCATATGTGTTTGTTTTTAGATTAGGCCATAAATGTATGAAAATTTTATGTTTACATACATTTCTTTTTATGCAAATGGTATCCACAACTTACAATCGGGTTAAAACCAAAATAAATGGATAAGAAATGCTCAACAAATTGTAATTTTGCACTTCAAAAAATATTCGCAATCATTAAAATCTAAAGAAATGAGTTCAGTAAAAGTTGCCATTAATGGTTTTGGTCGTATCGGCCGTTTGGTGTATCGTCAAATACACAATATGGAAGGAATAGATGTAGTAGCTATAAACGATCTTACTAGCCCTGCAACGCTAGCTCATTTATTAAAGTACGATAGTGCACAAGGGCGTTTTGATGAAAAAGTAACTTCTACCGAAAATGCCATTGTCGTAAACGGGCACGAAGTAAAAGTATATGCACAAAAAGATCCATCACAAATTCCTTGGGGAGCACATAATGTAGATGTTGTAATAGAAAGTACTGGTTTTTTTACAGATGCGGAAAAAGCAAAAGCACATATTACTGCTGGAGCAAAAAGAGTAGTTATATCTGCACCTGCCACGGGCGATTTAAAAACCGTTGTATTTAATGTAAACCATGCTATACTTGATGGTACAGAAACCATTATTAGTTGCGCAAGTTGTACAACAAACTGTTTGGCACCAATGGCAAAAACATTGAACGATAATTTTGGTATTGTTACAGGTATCATGAGTACGATACATGCATACACAAACGATCAAAATACATTGGATGCACCACATGCAAAAAATGATTTGAGAAGAGGAAGAGCAGCAGCGGCCAACATTGTACCAAATAGTACAGGTGCTGCAAAAGCAATAGGTTTGGTATTGCCAGAGCTAAAAGGAAAACTAGATGGTGGTGCACAAAGAGTACCAGTAATTACTGGTTCGGTAACGGAGTTGTATTCTATTTTAGAAAAAACAGTAACTGCCGATGAAGTAAATGCTGCCATGAAAGCCGCAAGCAACGAAAGCTTTGGCTACAACGAAGATGAAATTGTAAGTAGCGATGTTATTGGAATTTCTTATGGTTCGTTATTTGACGCTACACAAACCAAAGTACAAACCATCGGCGATAAGCAATTGGTAAAAACAGTAAGTTGGTACGATAATGAAATGAGTTATGTATCTCAATTGGTGCGCACGGTTAAGCATTTTGCGGGGTTGATAAAATAGTATAAAAGTTTTAATATTTTTAAAAGGCTTCTTTTTTAGGAAGCCTTTTTTATTGCGTTTTATTTTTTGGAGGCTGTGGGCTGGATACAATAATCAACAGTGGTTCGGGCTATCCGCTTTACCTCCGCTACGCTTCGGTGCCGCTTCTATCCCGCAGCTGGTTATCATTATATCTTTGTTCAACAATAATGCGTGGTTTATTTATTTTTAGTAAACATCTCAATTTACGAACAGCTTGTTCGTAAATTATAAATTCCAATTTTGCAAAAAAATGTAGGTTTTAAATTGTCCAGCAGGTTGCTGGATAATTTAAAAAATTTAAATAAAAATGGAAAATAAAGAATAAAAAAACAAAATGTTATTTACCATTCCATTAAGACTTTTGTAATTTCCCTACTGCTACATTTGGTCTTTCATTTTTTCTTAACCAAAACTAATTTGTATGTTACAAAAACCATCTAACGCATTTATTGCAGCATCGTGGGCAGCCATGGGTATTGGTATGATTGGCTATTTTATTGGGTTGTGGCGTTCCTGTTATTGTTG
>JANOZW010000412.1:0-5208 GCA_031429575.1 Ferruginibacter sp. | reverse complement strand
TTCGAATTCCGAAATCTCAAAATTAAAATTTCTATCTCCAAATACAGTCCTTAAAAATCTACTCTTTCCAGTATTGTTGGCTCCAATTAAAATATTCAATTGATTCAGGTTATTTAGTGCTTTATTCGCATTTTCAGATATATAATGTTTTTTTAATTCTTCGTCAAAAAAGAGTTTTGTTATCATAATAAAAAAATAATTTAAAGTTCTATTTTATTCTTTTTTTTATCGTTTTATTTTTTACGAAAAAAATAGTTTTATCTATTTCACAATAAAAGCCCAATAAAGCTTCACCGCTCAGCCTAGCCCTGATTGAAGTGGAAATAGTTGAGGAACGAAACTATTGCAATGAAAAGCAGGAAACCAATGCTCATTCATATTCTTCTGCCCATGCTCCTAAAAATTAGACACAAGAGAATTAGATATTAGACACAAGACATAAACCATAGACCACGAACAACAGATAACGAACACCAAACAATGAACACCAAACACAAAACAACAAACAATTGCACTCCTCACCGAACCCCATACTTTTCCACATACTTTTTATTCAACTGCTTGTGTTTATCATCTAAATTAATATCTCTGCCTTGTATGTATGCTTTGGTAATATTGCTGGTACGCATGTCCAGCGCATCGCCGGTGCTTATGATGATGTTGGCATCTTTACCAATTTCTATGCTGCCACTTTTGTCGGCAATGCCTAAAATTTTTGCAGCGTTGAGGGTAATGCTTTGTAGGGCTTCTTCTTTTGTGAGGCCGTATGCTGCGGCTGTACCTGCGTTAAACATAAGGTTGCGGCCCGTGGTGGTTTCGTCTTCGTCTGTAATGGCAAAAAGTACGCCTGCTTTTTGTAGGGCAGCGGGTGTTTTAAATGGTTGGTCAATATCATCATCCACCATGTTTGGTAGCGCATGGTTTTGTGATAATATAACAGATATATTATTTTGTTTTAGCAGTGGTGCTATCTGCCAACTTTCGCTGCCGCCAATAATGGTTACATCAAAGCCAAACTCTTTTACAAAATCTATAGCTGTGAGCATTTCTTTTACAATATCGCAATGCACAAAAAGTTTTTGCGATTTATCAAACAAGCCTTTTGCGGCTTCGAGTTTTAAATTTGTTTGTGCAGGTTTTGCAGCGGCGTTATACACTTTGGCTTGTCTAAAAAATTGCTTTACCATTTCTATTCTTTCTTTAGATGCTTTTAATGGATCGCCTGGTGTGGGCTCAGCACCAAAACGATTTGGCCTTACCAATAATGATGGCATATAAAAATGCATGCCATTGTCTTTTTTATACACGGCGTCTTCATAATTCCATGCATCAAAATTTACGACAGACGATGTGCCTGTAACCAACGACCCTTGCGGGGATACATGCGCAAACAAAATGCCATTGCTGCGGAGTGTATTTATAATTTTAGAATCGGCATTATATGCTACAATACTTTTTACATTGGGGTTTAGTTCGCCTAGTTCGTTGTAATCGTTGGTGGCTCTTACTTGGCTGGCTATTTCTCGCAAGCCTATGTTTGTATTTGCCATTATAAAACCAGGATACACATGCATGCCTGTGGCATCTGTTACTCGTGCATCGGCAGGTGTGGCTATGTCGGTGCCAATTTTTTCTATTTTGCCATTGCGAATTTGTATGGTTGTGTTTTGCAACACTGCGCCTGTGCCTGTGTGTACGGTGCCATTTTTTATGATGGTTATGCCTTCGTAATTTTTTGCAGGGCTTATATTGTCTTGCGCTTTTAGGATAGTGCTAAAAGTGATGGTGAGAATTATTATTAGGTATTTTTTCATTTGTATAATTTAAAAAATTAATTTTATAAAAGTTGTCAGGGTTGCCATTCATAAAAAAGTTTAAGCTCTTTGCAAATGGCAAAAGTTCGATTCTGTTGAGGTGTTCCCGCATTAAGCGGGATCGAAGCCGTTGTGCCTCTTCAAACCCACCTTCGACATCCGCCATAGGCGGAGACATTTTAAGAATTTGAAACTATTATTTCAACTTCGCTAAAATGTTGTTTGTTGTGAAAAAGAGTAACGTTTGCCAATTGCAAACTGCCCACTGCAAATTGCCCACTGCAAATTGCAAACTGCTAACTATTCTCCAAGATCTACGTCCAACAAACCATGCCCATGCTCACCACAACTGTTATGCCTTCTCATACTTGCTTTTGCTGGTGTAGTAGCAGCACCGCCGGCTTTTTCTTCTAATAATTTATTGATGATTCTATTGCGCTCTGCAAAAATATCTTTGCGCATAGCGGCATCTTTTTCTATATCGTAATATAAAATACCATCTACAAAAGTTTTTTCTGCTTTGGCATAAATGCTTAGTGGGTTATCGCTCCATAACACAATGTCTGCATCTTTTCCTTTTTTTATACTGCCTACTTGTTTATCTATATGCAGCATTTTTGCAGGGTTTAGTGTTACCATTTTAAAAGCATCTTCTTCGCTCATGCCGCCGTACTTCACAGCTTTAGCAGCTTCTTGGTTTAGGCGACGAGCCATTTCTGCATCATCGCTATTGATGGCTACGTTCAATCCTACTTTGTGCATAATGGTTGGGTTATAGGGTATGGCATCTTGCACTTCTACTTTGTATGCCCACCAATCGCTAAAGGTAGATGCGGCTACACCATGTGCTTTCATTTTGTCGGCCACTTTGTATCCTTCTAAAATATGCGTGAACGTATTTATTTTAAAGCCAAATTTTTCTGCCATGCGCATGGTCTCTACAATTTCGCTGGCTATATAACTGTGGCAAGTAATAAATCTTTTTTGCTCCATTATTTCTACGAGTGCATCTAGCTCTAAATCTCTGCGTACTTTTTTTCCATCCAAATCTTTCATGGCATTTCTATAATCAGTTGCTCTTGTAAATGCATCCATTTGTACTTGCTCTACACCCATACGTGTATCGGGAAAGCGGGTATTGTTTGGCGCAGGATTGCGTTTTACATTTTCGCCCAATGCAAATTTTATAAATCCATCAGCGCCTGCATATTTTAATGCACTATCATTGGCACCCCAGCGTAGTTTTATTAATTGTGTTTGTCCACCAATGGTATTGGCACTGCCATGCAAAATATGCGATGTAGTAACACCACCACCAAGTTGTCTGTAAATGTCCACATCATCTGGGTCTATATTGTCGCCAATGCGCACTTCCGATGTTACCGATTGTCCACCTTCGTTTATAGACTCTGCTGCTATATGTGAGTGCTCGTCTATGATGCCTGCGGTTACGTGCTTGCCTGTACCGTCTATCACACGGGCGTTTGCGCTAGATAAGTTTTTGCCTACAGCAGTTATTTTTCCTTTTTCTACAAGTACATCTGCATTGGTTAAAATACCTTCCGCTTCGTTTGTCCATATGGTTGCATTTTTTATGAGTAGGTTTTCTTCTTTTGGTATTTCTTTAAAACCGTACGCCATATTTGGATAGGTAAGCGTACCCATGGTAATGGCTTTTTCTTTTTTTGCACTGTCTTTTTTTGCAGCCATTTCGCTTACAAAATTGGCTGTCCACAATACCATATTGCCAAGACTATCTGTACCGGTACCGTTCCATTGTGTACCATTGTTTACACCGCTAAGTCTATAACCTTTCTTTAATTTTTTTGTTTCAGCAAAATTTATTTTTACGGCTTTGCCATCGTTGCTGTATTTTGTGGCAATGGTATCAGCACTTATGATATCTGCAGCGGCATTGTCTTTTACTTCTAACACAAAATTTTTGTTGGTATTGTTTTGTGCAATGGTAATGTTGTACCTACCTCTTGTTTGTATACCTCCATCTTCTTTTACCATATTTCTTTCGCCTTGTATCCAGTTTTGAAGTATGCTCGTTTTTTCTGCAAACACTGGGCCTGTGGTAATAATAAAATTGGCTAGCTTACCTGCTTCTATACTGCCTGTTTCGTTGTACATGCCTAGCAACTGTGCAGGGTTTTTGGTAAGTGCATCTAAAGCTGCACTTTCCGAAAGGCCATACTGCATTGCTTTGCGAAGGTTTGGTAAAAATTGTTTGCTGTCTTTTAAATCGGCACTGGTAATACAAAAATTTATACCTGCTTTTTCAAATGCTGCTGGGTTGCTTGGTGCCATTTCCCACTGCTTTAAATCTTGCAGCGAAATAAATCTTGTATCATTTACATCGTCCACATCTATAGCTGCAGGAAAATTTAATGGTAAAATATAATTGGCTTTGGTAGCTTTTATTTCGGCGATGCGTTGGTATTCATCTTGCCCAGCTTTGATGATGTATTGTACACCAAATTCATCGCCAATTCTATCTGCACGAAGATCGTTCCATTTATTATTGGCTTCAAAAATTTGTGGCAATGCTACATTATTGTTCCATGCTTGCAAACTTAAATTGGTGCCTTCGGTAGATGGTTTGTTTTTGTACCATTGTGCATCTAAAAATGTTTGGCGAAGCAATGCAATGCTTCCCATTAAACTACCAGGGTAACTTTGTGTAGAACTGCCTTTGCTAAACGAATAAAATGCAGCAGCTTTATCTTTTAGCATAGCAAGGTTTTCTTTTTTATCTGATAAATCAACCACAGCACCTGTGCCTCTAGCAATACCATCTTTTTGATGCGTGAGTACTACACCAAAACCAATATCACGCAGGGTTTTGGCTTTTGTTTCGTCTGCTGAAAAAATATTTGCTGCATTTACTTCAGGCCGTATAGCTTGGTTCCAACCATAAGCGCCTTTTGTATTGCTACCAAATTGTGGTGGTGCAAAAAAATCAAATCCTCTGCCTTGCCTTGCAGGAAGTGCTTGCATACCATAGTCGCTATACATATCTATAAAAGATGGATAAATGTATTTTCCTGCACAGTCAACAACCACTGCATCTGTTGGTACTGCACCGCCTACAGTTACGGAAATAATTTTTCCATTTTTAATGATGAGTGTTGCATTGGTTAAAGTAGTTTGTGCATCTTTTACAATGGTTGCATTTGTAAAAGCAAAACTTTTACTGCGAATATCTGCTACGCCGTTTACGGTGGCGGTTTCTTGGCAGAAAGCAATGATGGAAGTTGTGCTGAATACAAAGAATAATGTTAGTCGTTTGAATAGATTCATACTTCGTTGGTTTGTTAGTATTTTAAAAGAAAGAGTGTGTAATTTAATGAAAGGCGAGGAAAGATGGTAGATTTTATGACAAATGGAT
>JANOZW010000411.1:0-10277 GCA_031429575.1 Ferruginibacter sp. | reverse complement strand
CAGGACATTCCCACCTGCCAAGTGCAAGGTTTCTTGCAGCAGGACATGTATAAGTCATGCAACAATTTTCCATCAAATGTTTTATCAACCGATTGTTGGGATAAGCTTTTAATAAATGCTCCGTACCCACTTCTATTTCATCATCATGATAACCCTCACTTTCTTGCCTAATATCTTTTTCGATTCTTACAGCTGGTACATATATTTTTTCATCTTGCCAACCAGCAGCTGTATAACAAAAAAGCGGCAACGTAGGCGCATCGGGCATTGTCTCATAAGCAGATATGTACAAACCCGTGTGTGCCGGCGGAATAAAAGCCGCCACGGCCCACCCTTTTTCGCAAATGCGCATCTCCCCTGTTTCTACATCAATACCAATTCCACGTCTGCCCGGCAACTCGTACAATTGCCCACCTTCAGGCAATGAAATCCACTCATCTGTGGGTATTGGCAATGCATCCCAACCACTTCGCCCTGCGGTATATAAAGTATCATCTTCATAAATGCCACCTTTACCATCGGAGTACATCAAAAAAGGAGATTGTGTAAGTGTAGCGCTCATGCTGCAAAAATACTTTTAAATGGTTAAATGGCTAAATTGTTTTATTGTTGATTGATTATTATTCTTATTGTCCAAGCAAAGAAGCAGCAATGGTCATCATCGTTGTGTCACTCACTTCAACCGAATACCATTTTTCATCTTTTATAGAAGCGTAGAAAACTATGTTTTGCTTTTACAAAACTCATTAAACCCCACCACATCAACCCCCTCTGCAAAAGCCTTATCCATATTAAATTGTAGCAGTTTATTGTCTTTTAAATCTATGGTAAGTATATCGTCTTTCCAAAGCACTTGTACCACATCTGCCCAAGCATATTTTTTTATAGGAAACGATGGGTATTCAATACCATCTTCAGAAAATGTAATAATAGGTTTTTTATTGGCAAAGAAACCAACAAAACCAAAAAAGAGAAGCATTAAACCCAGCCAAAAATCTGTCTTGGCGGGGTTTTCACATGCATACAGCTCAAGGTATAAAAGAACTAACCGTGAAACTCCGACGCACAAAAGAACTTCAAATAATTATACACCCATTCTATAAATCTTTACAATGCTGTATCGGCGGGGTTTTCACAAGCATACACATCAAATTATAACAGAACTAACCGTGAAACCCCGACGTACAAAAGAACCTTAAATTATTATACACCCATCCTATAAATCTTTATAATGCTTTGGAGAAAAATGTTTAACTTCATTTAATTCATAAAATGAAGCACTACTATGCTCATAACTTACATTATCTTTAGCCAAATTCCATTTTCCTTTTACAGGGTTTCCATGTATATAATCTAATTTCTGAAATAAAAATTTATCAGAGTAAATAGGTTTTGCATCAAAAGAATCTTTAAACACTTTATGCTTTTGTCCCTTTCCTATTTCTCTTTTAGTGAGATTAGAAGCCAATACTTCTAGCATTTCTGAATTATTGTTTTTCTCCAATCTATTAATAATCTCATATGCCATAAAGCGCTTTGCATTGCTCATTATTTTGTTTAAATTATAACCAGGCGATGGAAAATGAATAATTGCATGCACATGATTGGGCATAATTACATAACCAATAATATCAATGCCATCTTGTTTTAAAATATTGAACCAATTGTAAACAATATCATAACTATTGGTATTTTCAAAAAGTGATATCCATTTATAACAAGTAAAAGTTATAAAATACGTAGTAAATTCTTCGGAGTGTTTATATTTTACAGCCATATTGTGAAGATTAGTTTTGGTTTCTAGAAAATTAAGGTTTTGTTATACGTCGAGGTTTCGCAGCTAGATTTTTAATTATTTAAAGTTTACGTTGGCGAAAACCCCGCCGAGACAGTATATCATAGCTATTTGTCGTTTCAAAAAGTGATATCCATTTATAGCAAGTAAAGGTTACAAAATATGTGGTAAATTCTTCGGAGTGTTTATATTTTACTGCCATATTTTAGTAGATTGGTTTTGGTTTCTACAAAATTAAGCTTTCATTACATGTCGGGGTTTCGCAGCAAAGCTTTAATTACTTGTAGTTTCCGTTTGCGAAAACCCCGCCAAGACAGTTTGTGCTAGTAAACTCATCGCAGTGTTTATATTTTACGGCCCTATTGTAGAAGGGTGGTTTTGGTTTCTACAAAACTAAGGTTTCTTTATACGTCGGGGTTTCGCAGCAAAATTTTTTGTTATTTAAAGTTTACGCTTGCGAAAACCCCGCCGATACAGTTTTTGTATAAGCGAAGATATAGCGTAGAAAATTATGCCTTACTCTTACAAAATCCATTAAACCCTTCCACATCAAACCTCTCCGCAAAAGCCTTATCCATATTAAATTGTAGCAGTTTATTGTCTTTTAAATCTATGGTAAGTATATCGTCTTTCCAAAGCACTTGTACCACATCTGCCCAAGCATATTTTTTTATAGGAAACGATGGGTATTCAATACCGTCTTCAGAAAATTTAATAATAGGTTTTTTATTGGCAAAGAAACCAACAAAACCAAAAAAGAGAAGCATTAAACCCATCCAAAAATTACCGAAAAACATCCATAAAAAAGCACTACCAATGATGGCAATATCTATAATGGGCGTTTGAATATGTTTTTTATTGAGGAGGTAATACAACCATGGCACTGCATTAAAAAGCAAGCCCACAATGGCTACCATGGAAGCGGTTCCATTGGTGCGCAACAGCACATAGCCAAAACCAATAAAATTAAGCGTAAGAATAATGAAGGTTACAATTTTGTAAGTCTTTATACGATCATTGGGTATTTCTATAGCAAATTTATTCACTTGGATTATTACTAGCAATTAAAATATTACAAAGCTTGTACAGAATTCTTGCTCCTACATTTTCATCCCACTCATCATGACTAACGCCTATTTCGTTTAAATCAAAACCAATAATTTTTCTTCCGCTTTGCATTACTTTTTTAAACAAATAATATATTTCTTGTACTTCAAACCCACCATGCACCGGTGTACCCGTATGTGGGCATAATTTGGGGTTTAATCCATCGATATCAAAACTAATAAAAACATATTGTGGCAATTGATTCACGATATCATCTACAATATTTTTCCAATTTCCGCCTTCGTATAGGTTTTCTTTAATGTCCTTGTCAAAATAAGAAACAACTCTTCTATCACTATTGCTCATGTAATCAAACTCTTCGTCACAAAAATCTCTAATGCCTACTTGTACCAGTTTTTTTATTTGAGGTATTTCTTCTAATGCATTGTACATGATAGAGGCATGAGAATAATTAAACCCTTCGTATGCTTTTCTCAAGTCCATATGAGCATCTATTTGCAAAATACCAAAATCTGCATATTGTTCTGCAATGGCTTTAAAATAACCAAGTGGTGTACTGTGGTCTCCACCTAATAAACCCACCAATTTACCTTTTGCCAATATATCTTTGGTTTGTTCATACACCCAATTGTTCAAAAACAAACTGCCTTCATTTATATCTCTGAGGGTTTTGCACATAAACTTATTATCGCTTACAATATCTCCTTGTGCTATATAACTAATGTATAATTCAGCTTCTTTGCGTAAAAAATCACTTTTTGTAAGAATTTTTTTATCGGTTGGACGCATGTAAAACCCTTGTTTCCAAACGTCTTTCATCTCTGGATCAAACAAATCCACCTGCAAGCTTGCCGTAAATATATGATCTGCAGCCCTTGCTGTACCTGCATTGTAACTTACGGTTACTTCCCATGGTATGGGTAAAATAACGAGTCTAGCGTCTTCTTCTGTAAACGGAAGACCAAATATATTTAAATTGGGATTTCCAAGATCGTTTGGATTGAATGTTGACAAGTCTGTCATGATAGCCTTTATTAAATTTGCGCAAATATAAGAACAGTGTGCATATAACTATCGCAAGATGCTATACAATAACTTATTTTTTGCATTAGAAGTAAATATGAATTCTACATAAAAGTAAACGCTAAATTTTAAGCTTTATTATTCACAGTACAGGGCTAATTGAATTAACTTTGCACTTTAACTTTATTTATGAAAAGAACACACATTGTAATACTCATTGGTATTGCAGCATTAATCGTTGGTTTACTCTCCTACTCAGCAGATTTTTCTACGTACGACACAATAGGATCTGCACAAAAAAAGCAAGGCAAATTTGTACATATTATTGCAAAAATGGACAAGACACAGCCTGTGGAGTACGATGCCATTAAAAACCCAAACTACCTTAGTTTCTATGCCGTAGATAGCCTTGGTGGGCAAACAAAAGTTGTGTTTCACAACAGTAAACCAGCAGATTTAGAAAGAAGCGAGCGTTTGGTAATGAAAGGAAAAATGCAAGCAGATCATTTTGAATGCAGCGATATCTTGTTGAAATGTCCGAGCAAATACAAAGATGATAAGGAGCAAATGAAAAAACAAGTGCAGGAAAATACTACTACCATGAACTAATCATTTGGATATGTAATATTCCATTTGATCATACATTTTTGAAATGATAAAATTTGAAGGCGAACATTTATTCCCAGGACAACTAGGACAATTTTTTGTTATACTCTCTTTCGTTGCAGCCATTATAGCAACCATCTCTTTTTTTAAAGCATCTTATTGCAGCGATTTTACAGAAAAAAACAATTGGCTAAAAACGGCACGTGTAGCATTTCTTGTGCAAGTAATAGGCGTATTCATTGTTTTTGCTACCATTATGTACATATGTGCAAATCATTTGTTTGAATATATGTACGCTTACAAGCATGCATCGCTTGAGCTAGAATACAAATATTTATTGGCTTGCATTTGGGAAGGGCAAGAAGGTAGTTTTTTATTATGGACCATTTGGCATGGCATACTTGGAATGGTGATGATGCGAAAAAGTAAAGAATGGGAAGCGCCTGTAATGACTGTTATCAGTTTTGCACAGTTCTTTTTATTGATGATGGTATTGGGCGTTTATATTGGTAATATCAAAATTGGTAACAGCCCTTTTACCCTTACTAGAAACGAAATACAAGCCCCCATTTTTGCCAGAGCAAATTATTTAAGTTTTATAAAAGATGGTGTAGGTTTAAATGTATTGCTTAGGAATTATTGGATGGTTATACATCCGCCCATATTGTTTTTAGGTTTTGCATCTACCATTATTCCTTTTGCATATGCATACGCAGGCATACAAACAAAACGCTTTGGCGATTGGGTAAAACCTGCACTACCATGGGCGCTTATGTGTGCATGTGTACTAGGCGTAGGCATTATGATGGGTGGCAAGTGGGCGTATGAATCTTTAAACTTTGGTGGCTATTGGGCTTGGGATCCTGTAGAAAATGCATCGCTTGTGCCATGGTTGTTATTGATTGCAGGGATGCATACCATGGTTATTTATAAAGCCACTGGGCATTCGCTTAGGGCAAGTTATTTATTTACCATACTTACATTTGTATTTATCCTCTACTCTACTTTTCTTACCCGCACTGGTATTTTAGGCGATACATCTGTACATGCTTTTACGGAAACTGGCGAAGGAATGTCATTCTCCTTATTTGGCCGCTCGTTTGGTTTTAAATACATGAACATGCTCATTTTTCTTTACATGACTGCGTTTACCATTCCATCATTATTTCTATTGATAAAAAATTATAAAAAAATACCTACCATACACAAGGAAGAAAATACCAACTCCCGTGAGTTTTGGATGTTTATTGGATCATTGGTATTTTTTCTTACGGCACTTTTTATTATTGCAAAAACATCTGTACCTGTTATCAATAAAATTTTTAATGCAAACATTGCCCCACCTGAAGATGTAGAATTTGGGTACAATAAAGTGATGGTTTTGGTAGCCGTTATTATTGGCTTGCTTACTGCATTTGCACAATACTTAAAATATAAAAATACTGAATCAAAATACCTTTGGAAAAACATTGGTATTCCAACTGCCATTTCTGTTTTAATTATGGCATTGTTGGTTGCATTTTATCCATTTACTTTTTACAAACATGGAAATGGTTTTTTAGGTGCTATTTATGTAGCTGCTTTTGCTACTATTTATTCATGTGTGGCCAATGCATTTTATATTTTTACAGTACAAAAAAGAAAGTTTTTAAAAGCTGGTAGTCCTGTGGCACATGCGGGGTTTATGTTGATGCTGGTGGGTATATTAATTTCATCTGCCAACAAGCAAGTAATTAGTGATAGTGCGGCAAATGGTATTGTACAACCCACGAGTGGTAAAGATCCTATGACCAAGCAGCAAGATAATCCAACTGAAAATCTTACGCTGCTCAGGCAAGTGCCAGCTACATTGGGCGATTACAAAGCTATTTTTTTAAATGACTCTACTGGCAACGAAAAAGGCAGAAAATATTACAATATTGCTTTTGAGAAAAAAGATGCTACCGATAATAATAAAGAACGCTTTATTTTGCAGCCAGATGTGTATATGATGAAGGATAATAACATGAGTAGTAATCCTGATACAAAATCATATTTACTAAAAGACGTATTTACCTACGTTTCTTATGCCATCAATAAAACAGATTTGCCAGAAGATACCATGTCTTTTAGAGAAGTTATTTTAGCCGTAGGCGATACAACTTTTTATAGCAATGGGTATATGGTGCTTAACTCTGTGGACAAAAACCCTACAAATGCAAAAGTAAAACTAGAACTTGGCCAAGCAGGGCTCATGGCAAACATTACCATTACCGCTAAAGACAGCATGCATTACCAAGCAAAGCCGATGGTGATAGTAGATAAACTCGGTGTAATAAATGTTGATGATACCATTTACCCTCAAAATTTATATGTTCGTTTTACAGGTGTAGCGGATACAAGTCGAATAAAAATTGGTATAAAAGAATCTGATAAATTTATTGAATACATTACCGTAAAAGCATACGTTTTCCCTCTTATAAATTTAGTTTGGTTAGGTTTAGTCATTATGGCTATTGGACTATTATTGAGTATGTTGCAAAGGGGTAATTTTTCAAAAGTACAGTCTGCTGCCATATTAATAGCCGCTACAGCATTTGTGTTTTATATGTTTTTGCTGGCTGGTGGGTAATTAGTTTAAGGTTGATTATTGTTGAAAGTTGTTGGAAGGGTTGAAAGAGTCTCTTGAAATATGACGCTTAGTACAAAGTAGTTTGAAATAGCTTTTGGCATAACTAATTTTCTTTTATAAATATAAAAAATGATTTATAAATACCCTATATTTGTTTAATAAATCTTTACAAAAACATTTATTAAAACATCTAATTATGTCAATAGCTTTGGTATATAACTACAAACAATTGGTTGAAAATATACCTCAGATTATAGATGTGAGTGGTTATAAAAATGAATACATCGCCAAGAAATTAAAGATAAAACCTCAATACTTATCTGTAAAAAAACTTCGTAAATCATGGAGTGTAGATGATGTTGAAAACTTACTGCATATTATTATGAATGAAGATGTAGAAAATTACCTAAATGATTTCTACGAAAATATTTTAATTGAAAAAAGTTTAACTGGCAAGGCCATAAGTGCTGATGAATTTGAAAAAAGAATGAAATGGTAGTGAAATTGGAAAGCCTTTTTATTGACCAGTTAGAAAAATGTAGCATTGAATTTCAAAATGACTTTCGTAAAATATACCAACAGTTAAAAATTGTAGATAAACCGCTTGAAGTAAAAGGAATTTACAAGAACAAACTCAATAAAAATAATTATAAACTGTTTATTGATAAGAGTAGAATCTCGTTGAATTATGAAAATGACATATTGATATTTGCTTGCTTTTATTATAATCAATTCTTTAGTGATGATGATTGATAGAGAAAGGTTTGCAAATTGTACACTGCCAATTGCCAACTGCATTTTGCCATTTCCCCACTGCTTCAGAAAAATTTTAAGATTACTTTATACATTTTTTGGTATTAAAGTAAGAACTTTAACGTCTTTAATGTATGTTGATGGCTAAAATTGTCCTTAATAGGTTTAATAAATACATTTTTCTCATACTAATGCTTATTGGTATGCAGCAAACCAATGCACAAACCATTGGTGCAAACGATACCATAAGAACACTTTCCATCATTTACGAAGGCGATACCATTCCACTACAAAATCTTGAATACGTACACGTGTATGGCAAGCTAAGCGCTGCTGCAAAAGCGGCTTATGCAAAATACAATAGGTTACGTAATGCAGTTTACGTAACTTATCCTTATGCCATGAGGGCTGGAGCAGTAATGAACGATATTAATGCAAACCTTGTAGGTGTAACGGATAAAGACAAACGAAAAGAATACATAAAATCTAGGGAGAAGGAACTTAAAAAAGAATTTACGACTCCGCTTACCAATTTATCGATATACCAAGGCAAGGTTTTGATGAAATTAATAAATAGAGAAACAGGCAGCAATTGCTACGAAATCATAAAAGAAATGAAAGGTGGTTTTACCGCTAGGTTTTACCAAACCGTTGCTTTCTTTTTTGATAGTAACCTCAAGCAAAGCTATGATGCTGATACAGATGATGCTACTATTGAAAAAATAGTAAAAGAAGTACAGCGTATGTATGGCTACGATACAGCTCCTCATGCAAAATCATCATAACACAAAACACTTATACACATTATTGCATGCTTTGTGAGTATTTTATGAATGCATACCAGCCTTTTGATGTAAATTACATTCCATTTATATAGTGATTGCTTATGAAGTTAGATGTATTGGCTTTTGGTGTACACCCAGATGATGTAGAACTTGGTTGTGCAGGTGTATTGTTAGTAGAAAAAGCAAATGGAAAACGCACAGGTATTATTGATTTAACACAGGGAGAACTTGGCACAAGAGGTACCGCTGAAACAAGGAAGGAAGAAGCCACAGAAGCTGCAAAAATTCTTAACGTAGATGTGAGAGAGAATTTAAAAATGGCAGATGGGTTTTTTGAAAACAACGAAGCACATCAACGACAAATAATTACCATTTTACGAAAATACCAACCAGAGATAATTATTTGCAATGCGCCAGAAGATAGGCATCCAGACCATGGTAGAAGTTCATCATTGGTATCTGATGCAGCTTTTTTAAGTGGATTAATGAAGATTGAAACAATAGAAGACGGAGTATCACAAGAACCTTGGCGACCAAAATATGTGTTTCATTACATACAAGACAGATATTTAAAACCAGACGTGGTATTTGATATTTCAGATTCATTAGAGCAAAAAATAGAATCAGTAAGGGCTTATAAAACACAATTTTACAATCCTCAATCTGAAGATGCAAACCAAACGTACATTTCTACACCAGAATTTTTAGATGGCGTAATAGCTAGGGCTGTCATGTTTGGTAAGATGATTGGCGTAAAATATGGAGAGGGATTTATATCGAAAAAAATGATTGGCATTAAAAATTTTGATGCATTAATAAAAGAAAATACTTAACGCTTTATTTCTTGAAAATAGAGTAACAAAAAAACAACATGGCTACAACCCCAAAATTTAAAAACATTACAGGCACCAATTTTCACAAAGAGCTAAAGCAACGGGTGAATAATTATTTTGTAGAAAACAATAAAAAAAGTACTGGTAACTTTTCGCTTTATTTTAAAGCAGTATTGCTATGGTCGCTTTATGTAGCTTTATATGTGCATCTAATGTTTTTTACACCCGCCAGCAATTGGATAGCCATTTTAGAATGCTTCTTAATGGGTGGAATAACGGCTGCCATTGGTTTTAACGTAATGCACGATGGTGGGCACGGTAGTTTTAGCGAAAGCCCTTTTTGGAATAAAATTGCAGCTTTTTCTGTAAATGGTTTAGGAGCAAGTATGCTCATGTGGAACAATAAGCACAATATTATTCACCATACCTATACCAATATTGATGGTGTGGACGACGATATTGAAATAAAGCCATTGCTACGCATGTGTGCTACTCAAAAGAAATACAAAGTACACCGTTTTCAACATATTTACGTGTGGTTTTTATATACACAATTATTGGTAATTTGGGTATTTGCTACTGATTATACAAAATATTTTAGAAAAAAAGTTGGTAGTGTTCCTATTAAAAAATTCAGCAAGTTTGATCACTTTGCATTTTGGGCAGCAAAGGTTATTTATTATGGCTTGATGATTGTTTTTCCTATTATAAAATTTGGGTTCTTAAAATGGATGGTTGGTTTCTTAGTATTGGCGATGTTTGCAGGTTTAATTTTGAGTGTAGTGTTTCAATTAGCCCATACG
>JANOZW010000410.1:0-7792 GCA_031429575.1 Ferruginibacter sp. | reverse complement strand
GAAAATGGGCAAACATGGAAATAATGAATTGCAGTTTGCCAACGTAATTAAACTTTCCAAGATAAACACTTGGCTGAAAAATATGCAACAAAAAATCTCACTCAAACTATTGCCTGCCGAGGCAGCAGATGAGGCTATTGTAAAAAAATACATAGCCTCATCTGTACAAAAGAAACTAAGCTCTGTTACAGGGTTTAAAGTACTTAAAAAATCGATAGATGCAAGGGGCAAAACCATTTTTATAAACCTTACGGTGAATGCTTTTATTGATGAACCAGTTGAGCAGTTGGCAGCTAACAGTTTGCAGTTTGCAAATGTGACTAATGCTTCAAAATCTGTTATTATTATTGGAGCTGGGCCTGCTGGTATTTTTGCTGCGCTGATGTTGTTAGAGAAAGGTATAAAGCCTATCATACTGGAAAGAGGAAAAGATGTACGAGCAAGAAGGCGAGACCTTGCTAAGTTAAACAAAGAAGGTATTGTAAACCCTGAAAGTAATTATTGCTTTGGCGAGGGTGGTGCAGGTACGTATAGTGATGGCAAATTATATACACGTAGCAACAAGCGTGGGGATATAGATCGCATTCTTCAATTATTTATTCATTTTGGTGCCCCGGAAAATATAGCTTCGGATGCACACCCACACATAGGCACAAATAAACTACCACAAATAATCACTGCCATGCATGAGCAAATAAGGCAAAGCGGTGGGCAGGTTTTATTTGAAAAAAAAGCAGTTGACTTTATTATTGAAAAAGAAAAAATTACAGCGGTAAAAACAGCTGATGGAGATTCTTTCTGCGCCGATGCATACATTTTAGCCACAGGGCATAGTGCAAGAGATGTTTTTGAATTATTACACAGAAAAAGTATCCTGATAGAGCCAAAACCCTTTGCTATGGGCGTTCGCATTGAGCATCCACAAAGTTTAATAGATAGCATTCAATATCATTGTACCACAGAAAGGGATGAATATTTGCCACCTGCATCGTATAGTTTGGTACAGCAGGTAAATGGAAGGGGTGTATTTTCTTTTTGTATGTGTCCTGGTGGCATTATTGCACCCGCAGCTACTGATGTTGGAGAGTTGGTGGTAAATGGGTGGAGCCCTTCTAAAAGAAACAATCCTTTTGCCAATAGTGGTATGGTGGTGCAAGTAGAAAAAGAAGATGCCTTAAAAAGTTTGCAAGATGAAGGAATAAAGCTTGATGAAAATGACCCATTAATTTTTATGAAGTTTCAACAACTAATAGAACAAAAAGCGTTTATAGCTGGCGGTGGAAATTTTGCTGCACCTGCACAACGCATGCAAGATTTTGTAAACAAAAAATTGTCATCATCATTACCAATTAATTCTTATTTGCCCGGGTTAACTTCTGTAAAATTAGATACCGTTTTACCTCCATTTATTTATGACTCACTTGCAGAAGGTTTTAAAATGTTTGGTAAAAAGCTTAAAGGCTATTATACAAACGAAGCTGTAGTAGTTGCCGTAGAAAGCCGCACATCAAGCCCGGTGCGTATTCCACGCAATGCAGATAATTTACAACATCCTCAACTAAAAAATTTATACCCGTGTGGTGAAGGTGCAGGCTATGCAGGTGGAATTGTGAGTGCTGCTATGGATGGGGAGAGGGTGGTGGGGAGGATTGTTGAATTGTTGAGGAATTGAATATTAAAATAAAAAATCATTGAAAAGATTTATGTAATTACTCTATAAGTTGCATCTTAATATATGTATATAGCAGTTTTGTGTAACATAAACAAAATTAATTAATTAACATATCATATTGTTTTTTTTTTAATGTTTTATTTTATCTTCATTTTTAAACTGGAATAGGGAATAAACATTTTAAACATTTTAAAAAATTAATTATGAAAAGAATGCTTTTGATTTTGATTGTTGCTTTTATAGCAAATACGACAATGGCAAATAATGGCGGAAAACCTTTGCCGTTTAATAAAAATATGATTGAAGGATTAAAAAAAGAGATCAAAAATTTTATCTGTATTGTTACAACTACGGTGCCTGCGTCTGGAGCTGCTAAAGATTGTAATAACGTTTGGCACTTCTATTCTGTAGTAGGCTCATGTACTAGTAGTGGCGAAAATTGTTCAGTTGCCTTTAGAGAATCCGAAAGCTGTGCTAATGCTGCAGCTGCTGCGAATTCTTCTTCAGAACACACAAGACTTTCAAATATTGGTTGTAAGACGGATGTATTTGGAGATCCATAGAATATAACTTAATAATATCCCCCTATTCCAGTTTAGTTTTTTAAAAATAAAAATATGAGAAAAATTTGCTTTGTTTTAATAGTACTATTGACTTCGGTATTGTCTAGTTTCGGGCAAACTTTAGAAGCCCATTACGATGTAAAATTTACAATGAATATGCAAACCGGTAATAATAAAACCGAAGCGTATAATTTTGATTATGAGGGTTATTTATATCAATCTAAGTCAAAAACTATATATTTTCAAAAGCCTTTGTATTTGGCAAAATATCCAACAGGTAAAATCATAAAGGTTATAAATGACAACTATATTGTTTTCCCTCTTTGGATTGATAGCTTACAAAGATTGGAATTAAACGATATTGATTCATTAATATGTTGGGATAGGGCAGATGGGGCAGGAAATGAAGAAAAAATGTGCTACAAACGTCATGTTGATTTTGGAATACGAGAATGGAAATTTTTTGATGAAATAAAAGAAATAAATGGATTAAAATGCCAGCATGCAAAATTATATAGTTATGATAATCCTGCTGAAGTAATAACAGATGCATGGTTTTGCCAGGATATAAATATCAACTTTGGTCCTGGCGGAATAAGGGATTTACCCGGGTTGGTTGTAGAAGCTACTAATTATTACATGAATGAAACCTATACTTTAAAATCATATAAATTAAATCCAATTTTATCTGATGATATTTTTTGGCCAAAAGAGTTTGTTACTGCAAAATTTGTTATTCAAAAACCTTTAAGGGCAAGTGCAAAAAAACAAAAAACCACTGTTGATAAAAGAGATGAAATAATGAAACAATAAATAAGGTTTAAATTACTATTATGCGTTTATTTTTTACTTTGTTATTCCTCATTCAGTTTTGTAGTGCATATAGTCAAACCGAAACGGTAATAACAATTGCAGGTGCAATAGTAAATGAAAATACCCAACCAATAACTCAAGTTACTATAAAAGTTACTAAAATTAATAATGCTTCTATTTTAGGCTATATCAATAGTGGCAATTCCAATAAATTTTCTATAAATTCAATTTATGTAAAGGCAGATACCATATTAGTTACAGCTAGCTGTATGGGGTATAAAACAAAGGTAGATACCCTCGTTTTAGCAGCAAATAAAAGTAATTATTACATTGAGTTTAATCTTTCAGTCGTTGGAAAAACATTAGATGAAGTTATAATAAATGCCCCGCCTATTTGGAAAAGAGGTGATACGACATTTTATAAGGTAGATGCATTTAAAGAAGGAGAAGAAAAAAAACTGATTGATATTATTATTAAAATGCCTGGATTTAGAATTGATGCTAATGGAGTACTGACCTATAAAAATAGCCCTGTAGAAAAATTAATGATAGAAGGAGAAGAAATATTTGCAGATAAAATTCAATTGCTTTTAAAAAGTATCCCTGTACATGTGCTTAGCACTATACAAGCACTGGAAAATCAAACTAGTAATAAGTTGCTTAAAGGTTTGGGTAACGATTCTAAAGTTTTCGTAAATATCGGATTAAAAAAAGATAGACTTAAAACAGCTTTTGGTGATGGCGAAGTTGGAGTAGGCACATTGAACAGGTACAAGATTAACCCGGTATTGTTTTCTATTTATGGTAAAATAAAAGGAGGTTATATTGGTAATTTTAATAACAATGGCCAAAGCCTTACCACTTGGGAAGATTATAAGCTAAAAAGCAAGGGTATGTTGTTGTCTGAGTATGATGGCTCTGCACAAACTAATTTTATGCAACGTATTCCTCATTTTGCCGATAGTAGATATATTAAAAATAATCTTATCGATAATCGATTACAACTTAATTTTCCTATTTCAAAAAAAATAAAAAATGAACTTGAAGTTACTTTTATAAAAGATAATCAATCGCAAAATAGTTTATTACAAAATACACTTTTTGATAACAGTACTTATTTTAATCAAAGAACAGAACTGGGAGCAAAGTACAGGCCAATAATTTTTAAACTACAAAATAAATCCATATGGTCTATTAATAAATCTTCTGAAATAACTTGGGTTTTTAATTATGATGTTAATAATACAGAAACAGAATCAAATTCATTTATAGAACAAAATAATGTGCAGTATAATACAAATGCTACAATTCAAAATAGGTGGAATGCTTTTTCCGCAAGTTTTGATTTAGTTAAAAGGAAAAATGAATTTAAAGCCAATCATCTTACTGGAGAGTATAGTTATAACGATTTATCACAATCTATCTTTGGTACATCATCAAACTGGTATTCGCTCTTTTCATTACCAGATACAAGATATACTTTATTAGAGCATAATTTTAAGAACTATTTGCAAACTGCAAAGCTGGTATATGAAGAAATAAGTAAAAAAAGAAAACTGCCTTTAAGTTGGCAATTTAATGCGGAGTGGCAACAAGCTATTTTGTCAGCTCCATTAGTATTTAAAGTTGATAATAACCTTATACCTGATTATAATAAAACTGATTTTTTGGGAAATGGAAAATACCAAATTGGAAAAATGTATAATAGTTCATTTACTTCTATAAAACTATTTGGAAAGCAGACTGATGTAAAATTAGATTTTGGGGTTTCAAATGTAAAAATAGAAGAACCTAATATTAATTATAGGAAAGAAATTTTTCAAGCCCTTTATAATATTGAGCTTAATCAGAAAAGAAAATTGAGTGAAAAGATATTAAGCTTAATTGATTTGCAATATTCACAATCACCTCAAAAACTATATCAAACGGCAACAGCTATTTATCCATCTGCTGTAGCGCAGTTTAGAACTCGTAAAAATTCAACATTTCCTACCAGAGAATTTTCAGCAGACTATAAATTATTTTTTTTACTAAAAAAATATACTCGTTATAATTTATTATTTAATTACACAACAAATTTCATAAATCATATTTATACACCATTATACAAAGGTTTTGTTTTGGTTAGTACAGATAGTATGATTAAAAAAGTAGCTAACAGTTTTGTTATAAATTCTGAGGTTAGTTTCCCTTGGTTATTTTTAAAAGCTAAAATTACAATTGGGGGTAGTTTTTCCATTAATCAATCTTTTATCAATTACAAAAACGAGTTATTAACTGCCAATATTATTAGAGAGAACTTAAATTTGGAAGTAAAGAGAAATTGGAATAAAAAAATATTCTTAAAGTTTAACTCAAATTTGCAAGCAAATACTAACAAGTTTCCTAAAGAGATTAAAAATGAAAGTGTTTTAAAATCAATTGATTTTATAAATACGCTTGCTTTAAGGTTTCATATTGGGCATAATACTGATATAAAACTTTCTGGAGAATATTTGCAAAATAATCTTTACACAGATAATGAATATATAGGCTTTTTTTCCGATTTAGAAACAAGTTATACTATTCCAAAGAAAAAACTTACTCTATCTATTAAACTTGAGAATATTACAAATCAAGAAAAATATTTTAGTCTTAGTACGTATTCAGCTTTATCACAATCTTTCTTTTCTATTCCGCTTATAAAGCGTAACATTTTTGCAAGCATACGCTATGAACTTTAAATAGAAGAATCTTTAAAAATCCAATCCTAAAGAAAGATACATCTGCGGCTTACCTCTAAAGAAACCATTCATTTGCCAGCCCGCATCAAACTTTATAAAATAACCAAGTAGTGTACTTCTTGCACCAAAGCCATAGCCACCTGCAAATGGGCCAATACCCCCCGCTTTTACACGTACCGTTACGGGGCCTGGGTCAGGAAAAAGAGGATTTGATGGTGTGTTGTAAGATATTATTGGTCTTTTTATATTATCTAAACCACCACTCCATGCCGTACCAAAATCTATAAATTGCGTCAATTGAAAATTGCGCACAAATGCATTGTTTATGGTTTTATCGAATATAGTTGTAAATACAGGCAATCTAAACTCACTGTTTATTACCAATGCATTGTTGCCACTAGCTATATTTTGTTTAAACCCACGCATGTTTACAGCTAAGCTTTGAAAAGCATAATTTACAGTTGGGTCAGGAGGATTGTTGGTTATAAAATATCTATCGCTTCCATCTTTTTTAGTATTGTTGCCAAACATTACCCATCCATCCATTCCACCAAGAAAGTAAGCTAGTTTTTGGTCTCCAAAACTAAAATCACCCGCTACACGACCTGCCCAAATAAAATTGCGATATATAGAGTGGTAATACCTTCCATCAAAACCTACATTAAAGTTATTTGGTCCATCAGAGGAAGCGTCTTTGTTTATTTGCCTATTCCAATCGCCAAACACTTTAGCCCTCACTCCAAACATAATATTTTGCGCCACATTAATGCTATTATCATATACAAATTCAAGGTGAGAAACAGAGTAAAGGGTACGATTGTTTTCTAAAAATATAGAAAGTGGAGCTTGTCGCTCAGCATTTACAAATTGATTATCTGATCGAACACCTGTACTAAATCTTACACTTTTTACTACATCAAATGGGTAGGATATATTAGCTTGATATAAGTTAGTAAACTCTTTTCCTCCTGCGGTAAAAGGAGTAAAGCCGGGTATGCTTACATTTATATTGTAATTCTGCACATTTCTATAATAAGTAAGCCCCCAATCTAACCTGCGTTTCAAGTTTTGATAATTTAACAACCACTCATTATCTCTTAAATTAGTACCAAGTTTATAACCGCCATTTATTTTAATATCTTCCATTAAATCTGATGTGCCCATTCTTACCAAACCACTCAAAGGGCTACCACCATTCAATCTTATTGGGCCTGAACCCCCACCATAAGACTGGTATCTATTTATCAATACACCATTATTAAAGCCTCCAGAGCCATATTCTATAGAAAATTTTATAGGCTTGTATTTAAACAATTTTGCCCTTGCTAAAATGTTTTCATCGTCTTTATAATCCGTTTTAGCTTGTGATGTTTGCCCAGCTACTTGCGTGCTATCTTTTTTCTCATTGGCAAATTCTGTTTGAAAAAAGTCATCCTCTTTTTTAGCAGTATCTTTTAATTGCGCATCTATTAGCTTTCCTCCACCTGCTTCTTTTACATTGGTGAGTTTACTTTCCCGCATCAGTTTTTTTGCATACTCAGTAGGTATGGCATTTATATTTCTTCTTCTTAGTGTGTTTTCGTCTATTTTAAGCTTATATAAATCTTTTTCATCACTTTGTCTCGTTACTTCACTTACCTGGTTTTTATCGCCAGCCACCCTGCTTTCCGCAAGAGAGCTTGGGTAGTTGCTCAGTGGAAAAACATACGTAGAATCGCTAGATACAGAAACGATTGCAATGGAATCCACATCCGTTTTTTTATAAGCACGGAGTGTGCTATCTACTAATTTTTCTGATGGGTTTCTAAGTATATCATCGCCAATTAATACGAGTGTATCCAAGCCTTCAGCCTTGGTTGTAAAAAAACCTGCATAACGGTTGCCAATACCATTTTCATCGCTCACAAAAGTAAAATGTGTATTGTTGTATGGTGTAGGAAAACGAGCATTACCATATTTCAATTTAGTGAGCTGTGTTATTTGGTTAAGTTCTGGTTTATCGCCAAAATTGGTAATGAGGA
>JANOZW010000409.1:0-4588 GCA_031429575.1 Ferruginibacter sp. | reverse complement strand
TAAATAAATTGGGTTGAAGTAGCCATTCTTTTATGTTGGTAAGTGTGTTTGTTTTTATGCTGCTTTCTTTTCCAAGTGCTTCTATATGTTGCCTCCATTCTGGTATAGTGGCTAATTCTTTTACTGCTGTTTGTCTATTTAAAATACTGTCTGTTTCAGCAGGATATAAAAGCCAATTTGCTAATTTTTCTCCACCAAGCTGTGAAGTAGTTCTATTTAAAAATTGGAATAGAGAAGCTCTTCCAAAAATATCCATGTCATTTGCATAAAAATGATTATGCGGTGTAAATGATGCTCCGTTTTCAAATTGGGTATAATTCCCTTCTAAAGCTTTGAGTTCATTTTCATTGATGGTTATAAGGAATTGCGTATGTTTTATGGCAGCTCTATTGGCAAGATCTTTATGTATTAATCTTATAAATAAAATGGCAAGTACTACAGCACTTGCTATAGCATAAATTTTTCCAACACTCCATAAAAAATAAAATGCGGCAATTATGCCCAAAATAGTACCAAGTCTTAAAACACCAAAAGATGATTTTCTTTTTAGTAATTGCTTTTTATTTTCTGATAATGTAAGTATTCTGTTATTGTAAAATTGTGTTGCCTGCATGCCGTAAAAATAATAAGTATTTAGTAAAAGTAGATTGTAATTTTACAAACTACTTATATTATAATTGAACTTATAATCAAATCAAAAATAATTTATGATTTTATAACAAATAAGAATTCGTACTTTTGCATTGCAGTCAAAGTTGAAAGAAATCTAAAATCAAAAAATCTGAAATCTACAATTTTTTTCTTGGGGACGTTTTGGTTTTGACAGCATAGATCTTTGCAGGTGTAAGCATGTAGTGCGTTGCGTTATTAGCACTTTAATCTGAAAACGAAAAACTCAAATGGCAATACTTCGTATGCCATGGCTGCTTAGTCGATAGACTAGTAACCATTAGGGCCGCCGAGCAGGTTTTATTACTGCCAAGTTCCGCCGCCGACATCAAAAAAAAGTGATATGCTATCCTGCAACGAAGTGAGCGGGATTTAAGATTATTCTTCTAAGGAAAATATTGGTTTGTTGCGTTCCGGTATTTTTTCGAAAATTAATTCGTAAATAAACATGTAGAAAGCTTACGGCGAATATGTTTGGACACCGGTTCGAGTCCGGTCGGCTCCACAAAAGCGGATACAGAGAAAATTTTATCTTTGTGTTCGCTTTTTTCTTTACCTACAACCCATGCTAGTTGTGCAATGTAGGAGAAAACGCTGTTTACTCTTTCGGTTCGAGATTCATCTTTTTTACGATTGTAACGAATACCGTCAGGAAATACTAAAAACTGTATTTGTTGCTTCTGATGATAATCTGCGGAAGTCCATAGGGTATTGAGTTTAGAAGAATAATTTATAGCACTATCAATACATTTTTGAAGGTTCGAGATACTGTTTGATGAACTTGCCAATTCCTTTTGTAAAACTGCTTTTTCTTCTTTAAATCTACTGCCATATTTAATAAACATTGTGTTATCTATTTCCTCATTTATTAGCCTTTCTTCTAAGCGTTCAATTTTCTTATCAAGCTCTATTATTTGTTTGTTTAAAGTTATAGATGTATCAACTTTATCTTTATTGAGTTGGTTGTAGGTAACGGTCATTTGTATTTTTATTATTTCGTTTAAACCATTTGCAGTTGGTAGCTTATAATTGTCTAACATGGCTTTGAATGATTCGTGAAGTGCATCTGCTCTTTTATTGCAACAACAACCAATGGTATCACATTTGTAATAATATTCTTGATTTTTTGTAGCCTTGTATGCTGTTAAATATTTGCCACAAACATCGCAGCTAATAAATCTTTTAAGCGGTACTTCTTCATTTATCGGTTTCATAGAGTAACCGTGTTTTCTTTTATCAAGAATACCATTCACTCTCAGAAACAATTCTTTTGAAACCGCCTTTTCTTGAATACCTTCTACCATTGATCCTTCTAAAGCATTGTGCGCAATAATGCCACAATAAAAAGGATTACGAAGTAAATCCGTAATCCTTCTTTTATCAATCTTCCAACCAACGTTATTTAGTTTTTCTCTTATGGCATCATTTGATAAACCCTCAGATTTCCAAATGAATGCTTTCTTAGCAAGCTTCCCTTTTTCATTAAGCACAAATTCTTTTTTATCTCCTTTGCCTAGTGATTCATAACCAACAGGTAAAATTGAACACCAAACTCCGCTCATTAATTTTTCTTTAACCCCTGCCATACATTTCTCTCTGCGAAGTTGGTTATCGTACTCACTAAAAATAAATTGAATATTTTGTTGCAAACTTCCACTAGCTGTGGTGGAATCTGTGGGTTGCGAAACGGCAAATACATTAATACCTTCTTTCTTTAATTTTTCTGCAATGTAAATGGCATTAGCACCTGAGCGACTAAACCTATCAACACTATAAACGATAATGTATGAAATTGCCTCTTTACTTTTTTTAAGAAATGTGAGCATACTATTAAATTCTTTTCGTTCATCTGTTTTAGCACTTTCATACGTACCACCAAAATAACCAATAATAGAAAATTTATTTTTTGTTGCGTGAAGTTCACAAGCCTTTCTTTGAGTTTCTAAACTCATATTATTATCTGCTTGCTCTTTGGTAGAAACCCTTGTGTAGATTACACAATTAGAACCTTTGGTTACTTTTGTTTTTTTGCCTTTAGCAAATGATTTAAAAAATAATAAGTCGTTACTCATGCTGCTTTTAATTTAGTTGGTTCATTATTCATTTTTATAACAGGGACGGCATTTTCATTTTGCACAAAAACTTCATATACAATTTGCGTATATTTTTTTATAGTGATGATGATATTTTTCAATTCATCATCATTCATATTTTTAAAATACTCAAACTGTTTTATTTCTTCAATGCTAATGTCTTCTATTCTGTTTTGATAGTCGGTTGTTACAATTGCTTTCATAAATTCTCATCTGTGATACCTAAACAGAATCTCTTACTATTAAAACACAAATATATTGATAATCAATGTATTAATATGTATTTTTTGCTTTTTTAATTCCATTTAGTTGTTATTTTCAATAAAGTGATTCTATCATTTTAAATACTTCGTTTAAGTCTGCGCTTTTCCTTTTTATAGGAAAGTTCATTTTCTTTTAAAGCCTTTTTTATTGGTCTTGATAATAACCAATGCGAAAATAAGTTCCCTATTATATTTTTGCCATTCCAATTAAGAATAGATTCCTCCAAATCCGTTTTTAACGCAAGATTTAATTCCGACTGTGCCTGATTACAATCTTTGATTTTTGTTTTGTATTCGTTCAATTTATTTTTCATTTTTTAAGCAGCTTTTGATTTTGTAAAAATTAATTCATGTATCGAGCAAATGTGTTCTTCGTTTTGTAACATTGAACCATTAATTTCAATAATCTTTTGCAATTGCTCAGGAGTATATTTTTTGTGCATTTCAAGTAACATTGTTGTAAAAAATTCTTCTGCTTTATCTTCCTCTGATTTTGCCGCTCCTTTTTTGCTAAAACTTACTTCACCTTCTATATTCTCAGTTGTAGTATTTGTAATTGTCGTTTCAGCACCATTTAATCCTGATAATGCACTAAGCAATGGCACTTTACTCATCCAAGCAGGATTGCGCTTTACAATCTCTTCAATAGCTACAGATGCAACATTACCAAGATTAAGTTCTTTCCAACTATGTTTTTTATTTTGTTCTGTTGTAAGTTTTTCTTCTAATTCCTCAATGTATTCTTGTGCATCTTCTAATTCTTCCTTGGTATCTTCCAATTCTTTTTTCAATTGCTCTGTTTGAATACGTTCTCTTTCTGCACTAATAGCCGTTTCAATTTTTGTCTGAAAATCTAAGCCATTTAATTCGTGGTTAAGTTTATTCAATTCATTTCGTTCTTCCTTTTCATTTACGATACTGTAAAAAAACTTATCGTTCCGTGGGCTAGTTTCCGAATGTGTGTAGATTAGAATTTTAACCAATTTACTGTCTTCATTTAAGTAAAGCAAGTAATCATCAAAGCAAGTGTAGTCGTTGTTTTTATCAACTGCTTTTAGATTATCTACATAAATTTCAAAATAGCGAGGCTTACCTCTTTCTGCATTTGTTTCTAAGAAAAACTTGAGGCGTTCAAGTTTTACGAGGTCGTACTTTTCTGTGCTGATACTTGACATAATATTTGTTTTATTTTAGTCAAAAGTATTGTGGTTTTGCAATTAAAAATCAATGTAAATAAGGCTGTGTATGGTTTGTGTCAGATTGTGTACGCAATGTTTCAATAAGGCAAAACATGGTAGCTTAATGTGTGAAAATAGTTTTCCACATTGTGGTAATTGTATTGTGAAATGGATAAATAGGTTAGCGCAAATTAAAAAGATATGCTGTACCCATGCTACAAGCATGTGGTAGGAATGATGTACATCATGTGGAAGGCATGTTTATAGTATATGGTAGGCATGTGGTCTCCATGTGTGTGTTGTGTGATTGATATGCTTAGATCACCCAAATAACCTGACCTATGGAGGAATACATAATCTAACACGAAGGAAGATTATCATTAGA
>JANOZW010000408.1:0-6907 GCA_031429575.1 Ferruginibacter sp. | reverse complement strand
GACACTTTATTTTCTCCCTCTTTTGCAACAGCTGTAAGTGTAAGATAAGCAGCATCAGAAGATACACTATCCAATGCTACACTACGTTCTGTAGTGGGTATATTTGTTTTTATAACCTTGTATGGACCTTCTGCTATTACCGCAGCGTTTAACTCAAAATATTTAAAATATTTTACCACACTATCTTCCACCTGCCATTCTAAAATACCCTTACCGTCTGCTACATTTTTTGCACCTGTAATGTGTGGTGCTGTTTCTATTTTTGTAATACCCCTCACGGTTACTATTTCTGAGTAAGGTCCTACTTCATCAAAAATGGTCACACCAGCTATTCTATATTTGTACTCCGTTGCATTATCCGTTAATGTATCAGAATAAAACATACTTCCATTAGGACTGTCTTCACCTGTGCTAGTTAGTTTGGTAACGGGCCTGTCCGCAATTCTATGAAAGCTTTTTCCATCATCGTCGGAGCGTTCCACATAGTAGGAGCCATAGTACTCTTTAAAATTATCAAATTCCCAAGCTAGGTTTACATTTTTATCCCCAGGCTCTGGTAATATTTCTGCAGGCTTTGGTAGTGGCTTTTCATCCTCTAATCCAATAAATACCTTGGCAGTATCTATTTTCAATTCAGTTGCAGGTATTGGTGAAAATATTCTATACAAATATTTTTCGTTCTTTTTCACATTCTTGTCGTGCCAAGCAAGTCCAGCCATTTGGGCTGCTTTAAAACTATGGTCTGCCGCATACATGGCCATAGCAAAGCGTTGCCTTTTTTCAGTACTAGTACCTACTAAAGATTGTATGCTTCCCTTGTCTTTATCCTGCATGATCATTTCTAATCGTTCTCCATACAAAGTTTGTGCTATTACTGCCGCATAATCATCTTTTATAAGAATTGTTGTATCCCAATCTTTTAATGGCAATGGCTTTATTAGTCCCTTTACCACCCTCTTTTCAGGCTTTGGTAAAAATTTATTGTCCCTTGTTACAGTATATCTTTCTACCACATATCCATACTTATTCAACTCAAGCCAAGCTTGTTCTGTGTTTGGTGCCCACCTAATAGAAATTGTATTTTTTACAACCGCTGCCACAGCAAATAATGTAGCTTTTTGTTCGGTACTTTTTTGCACGGGACGTTTTGCAGGTAGCGGTTTTTTTACTTGTGCCTGCAAAATGTTTGTAAAAAATATAAACGTAATTAAAAATATATAAAATATGTATCTCATCTAAACTTATTCAATAGGGTTTATAAAATTGTATTCTGCAAAACTGCCAAGCACATTGTCAACCCCTTTGTACTGGATCTTTATTTTATAATTTCCAGCAGGCATAAAAGGGAATGGATTTGCCACCAAACCTTGGAAGATATTTGGAATAGTCACATAATTGGGTGTGCCGCCATTTTGAACATATTGACAAATTTGATAATTGTCAACTGTTTGCTCAAAGCCGTAAGGATTATTTTGTGGAGGTCCATCCCCTGTCCAATAACATACCCAAGAGCCTGTAGTATTTCCACCTGTACCTTGTAAATAATGGTTAATTACTTGTGCTCTTAAATCTTGGAAGTCTCTAGAATAATAATAAGGCAAATTGTAAATAAACGGAGTTCTTATTTTAGAGAAATTTCCATAATAACCATTTAAACTATTCAAATAATAGCTTGAAATATTAATAGCTTTTACAGGTGGTATTCCTATTACAGAAGTTACTCTATTTGTTACTGAGAATGAAATAAGCCCAGCACTATCGGTTAAAGGAATACTTCTATAAATTAATGGGTTTATTTGATTGGTGTAATAGCTGTCATTTAAAATGGCTGTTGTTGTTAACAAAGGCTGGTTGTTAGTGTAGTTATTGCCAACAAGTTCTGCAGCCTCAAACCCTTCATATTCTTGCACTCTAGTTTGTAAGTTTATAATATCAGACGATATTCTTCCTACAATGCCTTGTGTAGTTTGCAAAGCTTGTACTTTTTGTGCTAATGTACTATAATTACTGGTTTTAAACCTATAAGTAAGTGCAGGTTTGGAACTATCTAATCCACCAGAAACAAAAGTAGATTTTGTTATTTCTAACCTATAATTTGTTGCTACGGGTAAACTAGCAGGAATACCGAAAGCGATTTTTTTTGTGCCTGCATCATAAGTAGCAGTTGTAAATCCAGCTTCCGCACCTGTTTGCACATTAATAAATCTTGCTTTCCATGCTGGGGCTTGGCTAAAAATAGAGCTTACACCAGCATATAGTTCAACAGAGCCTGTAGCAGTTGTTTCCCCAGGGTAAAGAAACTTCTGCCCGGCAAATGGATACATTCTTATACAATTATCTAATGGTATTGAATCTACCCCTGCACCGGTAGTAAATGTAACTTCATTTAATTCAGTTACAGGTCCACCTGCGTTTGTAAGCGTAACCCAATTATATTGATTACCTCTGCTTACAGCGAAACTTAGTTTTGTCATTACTTTATAAACAGTGGTCGGGTTCAGAGATTCCGTTAATCGCAATGTAAGTAAATCACCATTGTTACCTCCATAAACTTTCTCTGTAGGTACTTCTGTTCCTGAACTAGTTACTATTTTGCAATAATCCAATGCTGGTCTGTAAAAATCAGGTGTGCCGTCAGGGTTATCGGCTCTAATTACTTCTCCAGGTTTAATTTTAAAATTAATTTGAGGTCGTAAAAACAAACTCTTATTAGTTGAATTATCTTCAGGTGTAACTGTATTTATTGCTTTTACTTCTTCATCGTATGGATTATCCGGTGGAGCTCCTGCTGGATTTCCAATGCTAGTAATTGTGCACAGATTTCCCGCCGTAAATTTGAATCCTACATTAATTTTTATAAACCCTAAGATAGTAACATTCACTGCTACTGAAGCTCTAAACCATGTAGGATTGGGCAGTTTAGCTTCTACGAGTGCTGCAGCACTACCTCTTATAATGGTTATATTTCTTCTAAATGGACCTATTTTTATTCTTATCCCTAGCTCTCCAGATAGGTAGGCATACGCTTGTCCTTGCGCCCACCAACCTTTTACACCAATCTGCTGTCCAGTTTCAGCACAAATAGTATTGTCTGGAAATTTTGTAAGCATTACATCAAAACCTAAGCCAGCTGAAAAACGTGCATAGAGCATTAAAAATCTCAAATCCCCCGTAGTAAAATCTATACTTGCACCAAATGCTACACCAGTTCCACTCGATACTTCTCCCATAGTTGGTGGTATATAACTGAGGTGAGCCTGATTAAGAATACTTACAACAATAGGCGGTGGTGCAGGAAATGGAGGCATGTTTTGCCCAAGCATAAAATAAGCACCAGTATTTATTCTCAATGGCCCCAATCCTATAGAAACACCAATTTTGTCAGTAGGTGTACCTACATGAAAGTACCATACTTGTGGGCTTATATGCAATACTGCCCAGCCTGCTCTGTTATTGACTCCTCTTCCCACAATAAGGCCTCCTGCCGTGTTTACATACATATCAAACGTAGCGTGCAATGTATTTGCATTAAAGTCATATTGTATGCCTAAGTAAGCTTCTAAACCAGCTTGCCCTGGTGTATTTCCATTTGAAGATCCATAATTATTTTGCGCTGCTTTTGTAGATTGAAATTGTTTTTCATCGTCTAACTGAGCTTGCGAAAGATTTCTTGCACTTTCTTTTAGTTCGGTACTCTTAAAATTGTTTCCTACAAAATCTGTAATACTGCTCACACCAGGTATTTCTGCCATTACCCTTACGTAGCCAAATATTCCTAAATATCTCAATCCTCCACCTCTGTTGAAAGAAATCTCAAAAGACGCCTCACCATTAGCTAAATTTTTTCTAATTACATTAAAATATATAGAAGCTTTTAAACCAAGACCAGCAGTAGAATCAGGTGCGTAGTTAACACCTGTTGTATTAGATGTAGGCATACCAAAGCTCGTTTTCTTCATACGATAATAAGCTCCGCCGCCAAGTCCATTTATAGTCAAAAAAGGACCACAAGGAATTCCTGTATTTCCAAAACTAGCTTTGCCATCTATGTACCAGTATCTAAAGCTTGTTCTGCCAAATATGGCGTTTACTGAAACATCTACTTGTAAGCCTTTTTTAAGTTTAAGCGCAATGCCTCCCCGCCATCCATTTCCATATACCGGATCATTATCCATAAACTCTACATACCCATCTAACTCAAACGAACCTTTTATATCTGCATGTACAGCTACCGCATTTATTATAAGCCTGTCGTATTTCCAACTTTTTATTCCTTGGTTGTCGTTCATTTTGCCCACTATGGTTACAACGGTACTTCCTGTAAACTCGCCATCTTGCAACGTAAGTTTTATACCAAATTTTAATCCAATTTCTGTGGGAGAAATATTTTGGAGTGCTATGTAATCTGCAGATAGTGGAAAATTTGCCAACTTTAACTCTCCGTTATAACCAAGGTAATCAGCCGATACATATGGTGATACAGTTCGTATATGTAAGCCTTTAAAAATAATTCCCTTAAAATCTGCAATGGCAGGTTTATTAGGGTTAGAAGAATCTACAAGTGCCGTGGTTCCGTTTGCATAAACTCCCATTGAACCGTACAACATGGCTTCGGGCAAAAATACATTATTTTCATATTTTAACTGTACATAAGAATTAGCCTCAATGACAGCTTTCGCAGCATTAAATATGTCAAAACTCATGCTATCATTTGCTGTAACATTTAATAGAAAATCTCCATTGTATGCTATAGCTGCACGATAAGAAAAATACTTCTTTTTATTGAGTGTATCAGATATAGCATCATCTTTAGCTACTGGAATCCCGATTTTACCACCTATACCTGCTCGCATTAAATTGTTAGCCTCTAATACAATGCTTATGCTATCAACTGAAAATTTCCAACCTCCCGCATTACCTTTTCTGATAGGTAGCACATTATTTCCATAGAATTTTCCCGTAATACCGTTGTTATCAATTATTAAATCATTAACAGCGTAAGTAACCCTACCATTGATTGTTTTATCTTTAAAACCTCTAGGAAGTGTTGCTATAATACTTTTAGCATAAAATCCCCGCCATAGCTCTGGTTTATTTGCATCTAAATACTTTTGTTCATAACCAACGGGATAAACAAGGGCTACATCATTTCTATAATCACTAAAATCAAAAGTGGCACTATTTACTGTAAAATTTATATCTTTCAGTCCTTTTACCTGAAAAGTTGTTAGGCTTACATTTGTAATAAGAATATCATTCCAGTTAGCAACAAAAATGGCAAAAGAACCTTTCACCCTTGCGGTATCGGCCGCAATAATATTTCCAGTAGCATCGTCAACAGGCATCAAAATACCTCTTGAAAACTCTACATCTGCATCTATTCTAATATTTTTGAAACCATTACAATCTATGGTTACAAAAGTTTTATCAATACTTTGACCAGTATTTATATCAAAACCACCTTTTAATTTTAGTGATGCATTTCTACTGTTTATAGGTATGGCTATATCTCCTAGCAGCACAAGTTTAGCATCACCAATAATCCCTCCATTGTAAGACATTTTTAATCCTTTTACCCCAAAGAATAATTTGTAGGGTGCTTGAGGTATTGTCATTCTAGCAAAAATGGTAAGCTCTGCAAATTTTGGTGTAAATATGATGCTACTTATTGCAATGGTAACTTTTAGGTTGCCAATTTTTTTTGTGAAGCCAATGGGTAGTTTTTTACCAAGATCACTTGGCGCAAGAAATTCTATAAAATTTCCTATTTTTTCTAATTCTTCTATTACAGACCTAGCCGTATCTCTGTAACTTTCTATTTGTGGAGTTGTATTATTATTAAAGTCTTCAAAAAACTTTTTTGTAAAACCAGCAGTTTCATTTTTTTGAAACAAATTCTTCTCTCCTAAAATCTTGTCTAAATCTGCTAAACTGCTTAATACGGCATCTTGCTTATTACCAAAATCTTGAATTGAAGTATTTCTTATTTTACTTTTGCCAGTAGTATCTTCAAAAACAGTTGCAAAACTTGTATTTACTATGATGACAGCGGCAATTACTAGTGTAAAATTTCTTAAAAATCGGGTAAAATTTTTAGACATATTTAGGTAGTTATGGTATAAAAAATTAGTTTATAATAAATTCACAAAAATTACACTACAAACTTTATAAAACTTAGTAATAATACAGTCGAATAAATATTTTTTCATTATTCATATGAAATTACAAATATTGGTATGTTTTGATACATCTTTTTAAATGATTTACATTAATAACAATTTATTAATATCAATAAACATTTATAGATTATATCCTATTTAAAAATAAATATATATGCAATGTACTTTTATCAGTAACAAGTTGCTAGCACTAATTGATAAGTGCGTCATATTCGTCATAAGTGTGCAGTTTTAGCAATAAACGTGTTCTTCATTTTGTAAAAAAGAGCAATCCAATACTTTACTTTGTTTTTTATTTCATCTTTTAAGGCAACCTATAATTCTAGTAAACTCATGTTCCTATTCTTTTAACAATTTGCATTTTTATGCTTTTTTCCAAGTATTACTAAATTATTTTCTTAGAATTTTGGAATGTTCTCTGACTACTAATATTTTTAAATTTTATTAGGAATTAGAAGAGTGAATATTTATAGAAATTGGAAAATTTATAAGAGTGTTGGTAAGAAAATTTTAACCTTGGCAAAGCTTAACCCATCGGTTAATATTTTAGTAGTTAACATCCTATTATAAATAAATGTATGGTGACGTTTTTACATAAACAACTTTTACGCATTATTTTTTTATAAAATGCGTAAACTACAGGTAAAAAACTATAAGCTTGTAGGTTTTTACCTACAAGCTTGGTATTTAAGTAGGTAGAGAATAATAAATTTAAAACGGAATTTTAA
>JANOZW010000407.1:0-20944 GCA_031429575.1 Ferruginibacter sp. | reverse complement strand
TTTATGAAAAAAATGAATATGTAGCATCAGTATTAACAAACGATGATAAGGTACTTTCAAGCGATACCAATAAAATAAGTTATAAAAATGCTTATAAATTCCAAAACCAAAAAGATAAATTTAATGAACATGGAGATGAGGTTAAATGGGCAAGTAAAAATTTTAATGGAACAGAAACTAATTTTGAAGAAGAATATACCTATGACGAATTTGGAAACTGTACTGAAAATAAAATATTTAAAGTTAGATACAAAACAAACGGCAAGAGTAAAAGAGAGATTGATAGAATTTTTAAAAAGAAATATACATATTAGCTCCACTAGCGCAGAAATGATGCGTGGCTTTTGTGTGTTGACTTTCTTATCCTTCGTTGGTACTCACAACAATCGTGAGTGCCCATCCTACAAACCCGTGAGAGCCGAGGCTTGGTCTCCGACCAGCCGACCAAATTATTAAAAACTTCGCCTTCGTTGGTATTCAAAACAATCGTGAACACCCATCCCCACTAGCAGAAATGATGAGTGGCTTTTGTGTGTTGGCTTTCTGTGCGGCAAATTATAAAAGAGGTTTATGAAATGTGCAGATACCCTTGCGCACATACCTAGGCTGCATATCTGTGCAATGACGTGTATAAAACTGGAAAAGAAAAATGAAAACTTTGTTTTAAAAACCTATAACTTTATTTTAAGATGTTGTTTTAAAACATTGAAAACACCGCATGAACAAACTGCTCCCAATATTTCTTTTTTTTATTTTTTCATGCGGACATGAAAGCATGAAACAGAAACAATCTGCAAAAACAAAGGATACTGTGCATCAAGTAAGACTTGATTCAGCTTATCCAGGACATGAAGCGTTTAATTGGGACTGGAAAAGACCAACTGAAAAAATTTTACTTTCATCTTCTATTGCAGAGCATATTAAAAAGGGACAGGAGCCAATTGACACTTTTTCAGGAGACATAAACAATGACAATATTCTTGACCTTATTTTGGTTACCGGTATTATTGGTGAAGACAGTTTGCGTTTTTCAAATATTGATTTACTCAGAGAATTATTAGTTTTCGCAGGAAAGGGTAATAATACTTACCAATTTCTCTTTTTTGCCTTCGTTGGTACTCACAACAATCGTAAACGCCCATCCCACAAACCCGTGAGTGCCGAGGCTTGGTCTTCGACCAGCCGATCAAATTATTTTCCGCCCTTGTTGGCATGTGCTTAACCCTTCCTATCTCGCCGTTCCATAATTGTAGAGTCGCCGTTGTTGGTATGCAGCGCAGGCGGAGCAGCCAAGCGTACCAACAACCAGTATAGCGCCTCCACTACCTCAGAAATGAGGCGTGGCTTTTGTGTTTTGGCTTTCTGTGCGGCAAATTATAAAAGAGGTTTATGCAATGCATATATATACTTTCGCTCTTTTGGATACTGCATATCTTCGCAAGTAGAAGGGTTTGCTATATAAAGAATCTTTGGTAAATTTGAAATATCAATTACAACGAAAATATTGTATTCTACCAAATAACTGTACGACTCTAAAAATTAAAGACTATGATAGAATTTCTTTCTTCTAATCTTGCTTCAGGGATACTAGGAGCATTTGTAGGTGCCATTTTAGGGTCATTTATAACAAATTGGTTAACTATTAGGAATGAAAGAGTGAAGCTTACAATGGATTTTCATAAAGAATGGAATAGCTATGAAATGAGTGTTCAACGAAGACTTGGATACCATTGCATTAAATCATTTCCTGACACAAAATATAGCGATCTTACCGATTTGGACGAGAAAGGTTCAATATCAGTTTTTACTGTTTTACGATTTTATGAAAGAATGTGGCAATGCTTTAATACAGATCGGTTAGATAAACAGTTAACTGCAACTTTATTTTATCATGACTTTTATTGGTGGTATTTTATAAGCTTCTCTAAATCATTGGAAGCATCGAAAGAAGACTGGGCTGCATATGATAACATTAATAAATTAAAAGTCAAGTTTCGAGAACACACCTCAGAGGCCCATTATCGGTGTTATAGAATGAAGTATACCGCAAAATATAACAATTATGTCCTTTCAAAACAAACCCAAAAAATACTGCCTCAAGTCCAAACAGTTAATGCCTTTACAATTAATGGAACAGGAAGTTTCGTCATAACTTAGAAAAATAATTGGCTTCCCCCACTAGCGCAGAAATGAGGCGTGGCTTTTGTGTGTTGGTTTTCTGTGCGGCAAATTATAAAAAGGGTTTATGCAAATGCACAGATATCCTTGCTCACATACCTAGGCTGCATATCTGCACAAGTAACGACCAGCAACCAAATCATTAGAAACTATTTTTAAAAAAAAAAGCTAAAGTATTTAATACTGGACAGTATGGTCAAAAATATACTAGACTAATGCGAAATAGGTAATACTTCATTGATGAAAACGACTAGCGCAAAATGCATGTAGAAAAATTTTATTAGATTTGAAGTACAAAGAAAGGTTAGGGAGATGTAGCCTACAAAAAATTACAGAATGGAAATAGGACAAAAATTCAACAAACTCAATTTGAAAGAATATTTTTTTACATTGATAATTACAAAAAATACCCCTAATGGCGCAGATATACCACCACTAGTGCAGTAATGATGTGAAGGTTTTGTGTGTTGGCTTTCTGAACGGCAAATTATAGAACAGGTTCAAGTAAATATTTTACTTCGGCAAACCTGCAACTGCAAGCGTTTTAGCACCCTTCTCCATTTTTTTCTTAAAAAAGGCGGTGTCTGCAACGGTGTTAAGCTTGCTGCTAATTTTTATTTTAGCAGTTTGCTTAGCCAATTGTGTAAGTGTAGATATGTTATTCTCTTTTTTCATTTCTTTTACAAATGTACTATTTTATCTTTTTAACCGTATTAAAAATTCATCATAATTTTTATCTTTCACAAATCTTTCCCATTTATTTTCAACAAGACCAAATACATCAAAACTGAGTAAAATTTCTTCTAAATTGTTAGCAATGCCTATTCTATAAAGTCTTAACCTAGCTTTTGTACTACCTGTAGCATACACATAATGAGAAGGATATTTTTCAAAAAACTTAAATACGGTGAGGGCTACAGTGGCTAACACTTTTTGGCTGCCCTCATTTCCTTTAATTACTAAGTCATTAATTTTTCCAGTAATATCTACATCGCCAAATCCAATATTAAATACAGTAGGATTATGAGGAAATGCTTCAAATTCTACTTGCTTTTTTATAATGCCTTTTGGTACAACACTATTAAATTCAAATAATAATAAAGATGCAGATGCATTAATTTCATATTTCTCAAATTGCATGTTTCAAAAATAAGAAAATGAATTTAAATTATTCCCCCTCTACCAGAAATGATGCAAGGCTTTTGTGTGTTGGCTTTCTATACGGCAAATTATAAAAGAGGTTTATGCAAAGCTCTAAGTTAACTTGTGTCATAGGCACTACCTATTTGTAAAAATTAATACCATGATGATCTTTGCCGCATAGCGGCTACTCTTATACAATATGGTTGCGTACCTACGGCACGCTTATTATCATTTGTATTGTGGTTACAAATAGGTAGCCTCTACGAGGCAATATGTAAGCCTCTTCCGCCCTTGTTGGCGAGTGCTTAATCCTTCCTATTTCGCCGTAGCATCATTATAGCGCTGTTCTTGACTTCTATGACGGCGCCTCACGAAAACAACCTGTCACTCCAATGTTTTTTACTAAATTTGAAATATCAATAAAGAAAAATAAATATAAAAGAATGCTAAACAAATATTTTACACCTTTCCCAATTTTGACAACTGAAAGGCTCACGCTCAGGCAGCTAATAATTAATGACGAAGAAAACATTCTTACTTTACGTTCTGACAGTGAAATAAATAAATACCTTGACAGACCGTTAAGCCATACTATTGAGGACGCAAGGAATTTCATACTTACCGTTAATGACAACATCAATAAAAATGTGTCTCTTTATTGGGCAATAACCCTGCGTGACAGCAATACATTTGTTGGAACAATTTGTCTTTATGGCTTTACAGATGAAAATGACAACTGTGAAATTGGTTATGAACTTTTGACAAATTTTCAAGGACAAGGAATAATGAAGGAAGCTGTAGAAAAAGTTATTGACTACACATTCCATACAATAAAAGTTAAAAAAATTGAAGCATTCCTTCATAGAGATAATCAGCGTTCTATAAATCTATTGGAAAAATTATTGTTTAAAAATTCAAATAAACCTGATGAAACTGTGCCTGAATTAATATGTTATCATTTGATAAATACTAGTGAAAATCTTACATAAATCTATAATTAGTGCAAATGTTGTTAGTATGCTCGGCTACTCTAGCTGCGCTCCCATTCCAATAACAGCGGCGCTATACGAAAATGAACAGTTACTTCACCGTTTTTAAGTAGATTTGAATTCCCAACAAAACTAACAAGTAAAACTAACAATGAAAACATTCAAACGAATAATAAAATATATACTACTCATTATTGTAATCATACTCACCATTTTTGTAATTCTAAATTACCCAATTTCTTCTTCAGCTAAAAGTTTTGAAAGATTGGCAGACACCACAAATATTAGAAGAAACCTTTCGTCTATCATTAATACACCTGATTATCGTAATTATAAAAATATAACAGTACTTGACACCGTAGCAGAGCGAATAAAAAAAGAATTTCAAAGATATACCAACACTGTGTCTATGCAAGAGTACAAGGTTAATGAAAGAGGCTATAAAAACGTCATTGCATCTTTTGGTCCTGAAAATGGTGAAAGAATTATTGTTGGTGCGCATTATGATGTTTCGCACGAGCAAGACGGTGCTGATGATAATGCAAGTGGCGTGGCTGGCGTGTTAGAATTAGCCAAACTTCTTACAAACCAACCCTTAAAATACAGAATTGATTTGGTGGCATTTTCTTTAGAGGAACCTCCGTTTTTTCATACAAAAAATATGGGAAGTTATATACATGCAAAATCATTACACGACAGCAATATATCAGTGAAAGGAATGATAAGCTTGGAAATGATTGGGTATTTTTCTGATGAAAAAAATTCTCAGACGTATCCCGTAGGCATGATGAAATGGTTTTATGGCGATAAAGGCAATTTCATCACAGTAGTTCAAAGTTTTTTTTGTGGAGAGTTTGGCAAAGAATTTAAAGCATTATCATTTAAAAACAATTCCATTGATACAAAATCTATCAGAGCACCTTAGTTTGTAGCAGGAGACAATTCAGACCAAATAAACTACTGGAAATTTGGGTACAATGCAGTCATGGTTTCCAATACGGCTTATTTTAGAAATCATAATTATCATACCAATGCAGACAAAGTAAACTTGTTGAATATTCCAAAAATGGCATTGGTAATCGATGGCGTTTTTAGGACAATTATCCAATTGAAGTAATAGAAATTTCTTCGCCTTCGTGAGTACTAAAAAAAAAACTTTTGTGCACATATCACAAACTCTTATGAGCCGAGAATTTCTTTGAAGAACCAACCCAAACTATAAAAAACAATTTTAAAAATACCAAACCATCTAATACCGCATCGGCTGGACCATGTTAGGCGAATGCGAGATAGGTAATACTTCGTTGATGTTAAGGACTACTACAAAAGAATATAGAAAAATTTTGTTAGATTTGAGATACTAACTTTTGCAACAATCATTATTAAACTCAAAATATATAAAAATGAAAAAATTATTTGTACTAATTGTGTTGTGCCTTTCTATTAGCTTATTTGGTTTTAGCCAAATGGATACAAAATATCTTTCAGAAGGAATATGGACAGAAAAAGAAAATGGTATTTCTGAATTAAAATGGACTTTCCATACAAACGGAAGTTTTAATCAAATTTCTTTTTGGAATAATCCTACACAAGTAGGCGGTACATTTAATAGTGGAAAATTTAATTACAATAAAAATTCTAATACCATACAGTTGAATTATGAAAAATATTCTTTAATAACTAATGATAATATTGAAGTAGATAAGTTTGAAAAAAATATAGAATGGAAAATAAAATCAATATCTGAAAATGAAATGGTAATAAATAGACCCATTAACAAAGAGCTTGAAAAACAATTGAAAAGTTATGATGGGAAAAATGTAGATATTGTACTAAAAAGAACAGTAAAACTACCTTATGAGATAAATTAAAAATGTACCTTCTCACCTAGCGAAATATTGTGTAACTTTTGGTGTTAGCTTTCTATTCTTTTATTTTACAAAAAATCAGCTACATAACTCCCCACAGCACTCAACAACATCAACCCATCTACCCCAAAATAATAAAACACATAACTTTTATTTTTTAGAGATTGTAAATACAATATCCAAAAAACAATTCCTACAAAAATAAATGCAATGGCTTGTGCAATGTTTGCATAATAATAACAAAATAATAAGGCCATAAAAATGTGAAGTAAAAAAACCGTCACTAAAATAATTTGCAAATTTTTATTGCTCACATCAGTAGCCAAGCTATGCAAGCCATTTATTTTATCGATAGAAATATCTCTTGTATCAAAAATAATACAAAGTAAAAGCATAAAGAAAAAATGGTTAGCAAATAAAAGCAATACAGAAAGTGTAGGAGTAAATTGACTATTGTTTGCATCCAATACCGGCAAAAAAGTAGTTACGTATGCCCATGTAAGCGAGAGCAATATTGTTTTAAAAAAACCAGCATGCTGTAACTTCTTTGTAAAAGATAATGGCCAAAGTGGCAATGAGTATAATAAAGTAAAGAAAATACCAACAGAAATATATGGCAGAAGTGAGGGAAGTAGCCATACAAAAAAACTTGTGCCAATAGCAGCTACTAAAAATATTAAGAAAAAAGTAAATTGTTTTTTAATAAATAATACGTCAAATTTTCTATTGGAAAAATAAAACTTGCTTAGTAGCCAATAAAAATTATAACTGCAAAGTGTAGAGAAAAATACAAACCAGTACAGGTTTTCATTGTGCGGTATGTGCAACAATATATTTGTTTGAAAACATAAACCAACCGCACAGCAGGCTACAAAAATAGAATGTGATAAAATAAAATGAAGCGCACGCATTAGCGACTAACAAAAACGAGTGGATCATCTGTTCGGATGACATTGCTTTTATTTTTTCCAAAATCTTTTACATATACTTCGTAGTAAGCACTATCTCTTCTAGGTGTATTTGTAAGTACACTTGATGGACTGGCTAATGCTCGACCTGCACCAAGTCCATTCAAATCTATATCTACAACTTGATAAGCCTTAAAAGTAGATTTTGGAACTTGTGATAAGGAAGCAGGAAATTTAAAAGAATCCATCCTAAATGGTGCGACAGTTAAATTTTTTATGAAAATGTATGAGGTGTCTTTACCATCAGCAAATCCTAAATCGCCATCATCATCTGATACTTCTATTGTTAGTATGGGTACTATAGATCCTGTCTGTGCTCCAGTAAAAAGTTCCGGCGTAACAGATTTAAATTTCACCTTAGGGGCACTATTCCCATCCGATTTTTTACAAGAAAAGAAAATGGTTGTACTAAGCAACACTATAATTAAGTAACGCATAATGATTATTTATACTCAAATTTAATGATAGAAAACGTAAAAACGATTTAAAATTTTAGCTTTGTAGCCATATTAACAAAAATAGCACTAAAACGATAGATGAGTTTACCACAAGAAACCATATTAAGGAATGAAATATTGAACTGCACCTCTACCAACTTTGCAGAAATAGCATTGAAAGTATTTAATTTTCAATACTCATATAATGATATGTATAGGAGTTATTGTAACCTGCTTCGGATAAACCCTAGTCAAATAACTTCAATAGAAAAAATACCTTATTTACCAATACAGTTTTTTAAGAGCAAGGTTATAAAAACTACTGTTTTTACAGAAGAAGTTATTTTTGAAAGCAGCGGTACAACTGGCTCAATAAACAGCAAACATTTTGTAAAAGAGAAAGCCTTATACGAAGAAAGCTATCTAAAAACGTTTAGGCAATTTTATGGCAATGAAAAGGGCTATTGCATTATCGGTTTACTTCCCTCCTATTTAGAAAGACAAGGCTCATCGCTTGTATATATGGTAGATGATTTGATAAAAAAATCGGGGCATCATTCGAGTGGGTTTTATTTGTACGATTACGAAAAACTTACAACCGTCTTATTACAAAATGAAGCTGCCAAGCAACCAACTATTTTAATAGGTGTTACGTATGCCTTAATAGATTTTGCAGAAAAAAATAACATGCAATTATTGCATACCATTGTAATGGAAACTGGTGGTATGAAAGGTAGAAGAGAAGAACTTACCAGAAAAGAAGTTCATCAAATTCTCACATCAAAACTTGGGCTTAAACATATCCATTCAGAGTATGGAATGACGGAATTATTATCACAAGCATATTCAACAAAAAATGGCATTTTTAATTGCCCACCTTACATGCAGGTGCTTGTGCGTAGCGAAGAAGATCCATTTGATATTTACGCAAGCGTTTCAACAAATAAACCTTTTGAAACAGGCGCAATAAATATAATTGACCTAGCCAATTTATACAGTTGTTGTTTTATAGCAACAGATGATTTGGGAAAGATTTATGCTGACAAAAGTTTCGAAATAATGGGCAGATTGGAAAATAGTGATGTGAGAGGTTGTGGTTTGATGATATTTTAATTAACCAAAAGCCACGTCTGTATTATGTTTCAGGTTTTTTATAAAACTAATTTTAAAAAAAAGCAAAAAAGTTTGCCTAAATACCTTTTTGCCCTTATTTTTGCATCCCAATCGAAAGAAAGGAATGGAAGAATTGGTAGCTCAGTTGGTAGAGCAATACACTTTTAATGTATGGGCCCTGGGTTCGAGTCCCAGCCAGTTCACTAGAGGAGTTCATATAATGAACTCCTTTTTTTATGCTTACATTTACGATATGAACGAATTTTTTAAAGGAAAAACTATAGCCATTACTGGTGGTAGCGATGGCATAGGAAAGGCATTGGTAGAGATTTTATTAAATGCCGGCGCAAACGTATCTACATGCGCAAGAAGTACGCAAAAATTAAGCGATTTAAAAAATGAAAACATGGGAAAATCGCTTTTATGTGTGCCTACCGATGTGAGTATATATGAAGACTGCAAAAAATTTATCGATAGCAGCATTACAACTTTTGGCGGTATAGATATTTTAATAAACAATGCAGGTGTTTCCATGCACGGAGAGCTGAGAGATACAGAAATAGACGTATTTAAAAAGGTAATGGATATTAATTATTTTGGTACGGTATATTGTACCAAATTAGCAGTGGAAAGTATTGTAAAAAATAAAGGTACCATTGTTGGTATATCATCCATTGCAGGGTATAGAGGTTTACCAGGGCGTAGTGGTTATAGCGCAAGTAAATTTGCTGTAAATGGCTGGCTAGAAGCTGTAAGAACAGAATTATTAGAAGATGGAGTAAATGTAATGTGGGTATGCCCTGGTTTTACAAAAAGTAATATTAGAAATGCTGCGCTTAATGAACAAGGCAATGCACAAGGGGAAAGTCCACTTGACGAAAGTAAGCTAATGATGAGTGAGGAATGTGCGCAACATATATTAGATGCCATTGTAAAAAGAAAACGCACACTCGTACTTACTTTTACAGGAAAACGCACTGTTTTTATGAACAAATTTTTTCCTGCATGGGCAGATAAACTTGTTCGTAAATTCTTTTACAAAAATGGTATACTCGTAAAGTAAGATTATTACTACGAGTGAATTATATTGCAACAAATTACAAAAGGACACATGCCATTACTCACCCTCACAAGCGATATAGGTGTACAGGATTTTATGCCTGCTGCCATCAAAGGGCAAATAATGCAAGTAGATGCAAGCTTTAATATTATAGACGTTACACATTTATTATCGCCATTTAATTATCCTCAGGCGGCATATGTGGTACGCAATGCCATAAAAAATTTTCCCGCAGGTACCTTTCATTTAATAATGATCAATTTATTTGATGAAAAATCGGAGCACCTTTTACTGATAGAACACAATGGGCATTATATTGGCTGTGCAGATAATGGTCTTATCACCATGATACTGGAAGAAGTGCCACAAAAAATTACCGCCATTGCTTTAGAAAAAAATGTATCTATTAATGCATTGTATTGTGCCAATGTGTTTGCAAAAGCATTTAGCAAAATAGCCGCTGGTATGGCTATTACAGAAATTGGCGATAACAGTGTTTCCATAAAAGTAAAAAATCCTCTACGCCCCATGCTTGGCAATAATTGGATAGAAGGGCAAATTATTTTTATTGATAATTTTGAAAATGTAGTGGTAAATATTAGCAAGGACGAATTTGAAGAACAAAGAAAAGGTAGAAGATTTTCCATCGTTTTTAAACGAGATGAGAGCATAGAAAAAATAAGCGAAACCTATGCCGATGTGCAAGAAGGCGAAAAAGTAGCCATTTTCAACTCCGCAGGTTATTTGGAAATAGCCATCAACAAAGGCAATGCTGCGGGGCTTTTTGGTCTACAGAGCTTTGCCGAAAAACAGCAACAAGTGTTGCAAGTACAGTTTTCAAACAACCACATTTTTTACCAAACGGTAAAAGTATTTTTTCAATAAATTGAAAAAAAATTTTTGTTTACTAGCAGATTGTAAGAAAGTGGCTTCGGTGGCAAGTTTATCCTGAGTTATCGAAGGGATCCATTCATCTGTATAACTTTTATCAATTTTTATTGTGCAATCGGGGGTCTCCGAAAAATAAATATCTTTTCAATAGTAAATAAATTTAATTTTGCATTTCATAAAACAAACAATCATGAAAAAAATATTATTTGCATGCGCACTATTTTGCGCAGCAAGCATTACAAATGCACAGGTAAAAATGCCTGCTCCCTCACCTACACAAAACATTAAGCAAGATTTTGCTTTAGGTAGTGTAGAACTTATATACAGTCGTCCATCTATGAAGGGTAGAAAAATATTTGGCGATTTAGTACCCTTTGGAAAAGTATGGCGCACAGGAGCAAACAGTGCCACCCTTATAAAATTTAACGATGCAGTAGAAATTGCTGGGAAGAAAATAGATACAGGTTCATATTCTCTTTATACCATTCCAAATGCAAATGAGTGGGAAGTAATTATAAATAAAGCGACAGGCAACTGGGGTACAAATGGCTACAGTGATAGCGGTGATGTGGTTCGTTTTAAAGTACCATCAATGAAAATGGCTTCAGCTATAGAAACATTTAGCATGCAATTCGCCAATGTAAAACCTGAAAGCTGTGAGCTTCATATCATGTGGGATAAAACAGCCATTGCTGTTCCTATAAAAGCATTGATAAAAGACCGCATGCGTGCATCTGTAGAAAAAGGCATGTCAGGTGAAAAGAAACCTTATTGGAGTGCAGCGCAGTTTTATTTTGAATACGATAAAAATAATGTAAAAGCATTGGAAGCCATTAAAGGCGCAGTAGAAGCTAGTCCAAAAGCTTTTTGGATGTGGTTGTACAAAGCAAGAATTGAAAAAGAATTGGGCGATAAAGCTGCAGCAATGGCTAGTTCAAAAACATCGTTAGCATTAGCAACAGAAGAAAAAAATGATGACTATGTAAAGATGAATGTAGATTTACAGAAGACATTGAAATAAAGTTTGTATAAAATATTTTGAAAAGCCGTTCTTATGGAGCGGCTTTTTTATTTCCTATAATAATTTGTAATATCAGTGCAATCCCCACCACCAACAAAGCCCCAATAACATTCAGCCACAAAAAAGAAATAACATCTAACTTATAGATAATAATTATAGCAAACTGAGAAATTATAGCTGCGACAAATACAGCATTTGCTTGTACATGCTTTATCCAAAATGCCACTAAAAAAATACCTAGTATTACACCATAAAATATAGACCCTAAAATATTGACTGCCTCTATTAAACTATTGCCAATATTTTGCGCAAACATGGCAATAATGATACAAAAAATACCCCAAGCAAATGTGTACCATTGCGATGTTTTGTAGTCATTAATCTCCCCTCCTTCTTTTTGAAAAAACTGCTTGTGAAAATCTATCATGGTGCAGGCTGCTAATGAGTTTAACGCACCTGCAATACTACCCCAAGCACTTAAAAAAATAATGGCAAATAATAAACCAATAAGGCCAATAGGTAAGTTATCTTTTACAAATCGTAGAAAAATAAAATTAGTATCGTTCAATTTATCATCTTTCAAAGCCTTTGCCAATAAAGATTTGTACTCCGCTCTATATTTTGTAGCTTCTACTATATTCTTATTGGCTGCAGCAATGCTGTAATTCTTCTCTACTAAAATCAGCGAGTCTTTGTAAGCTGTTTTATAAGCTGCCGTCGTTTTTACTTCGTCAAAATATACTGGTGCCTTATTGTACAAATAAAATGTAAAAATTAAAATACCAATCAGTAAAATAAAAAATTGCATAGGCACTTTTACAAGTCCGTTCATCAGTAAACCCTTTTGGCTTTCTTTAATATTTTTTGCGGTAAGATAACGCCCTACTTGGCTATGGTCTGTACCAAAATAACTAAGTGCTAAAAAGAAACCTCCTATTAATCCACTCCAAATATTGTATTTATCTTTCCAATCAAACCCATTGTTGGTAAAACCTGTGGTTATAACATTCATTTTACCATACAATGCTGCTTCTTTTACAGCATCTTTAAAACCCATGTTAGCGGGCAGCATTATTACAGCAATATACCCTATCAGAAAAAGCGAAATAAATACAATAATCATTTGCAACTTCTGCGTATGCGCTACTGCACGAGAGCCTCCGCTGATCGTATAAATAATTAAAATACCACCCATTAAAATATTGGTATAATAAATATTCCATCCCATAATAGAGCAAAGAATAATAGACGGTGCATAAATACTTACTCCTGTACTTAACCCACGAGAGAGTAAAAATAAAAAAGAGGTAAATGTTCTTGTTTTTACATCGAATCGTTTTTCTAGAAATTCATACGCAGTAAAAACTTTAAGCTTGTTATAAACAGGCACAAAAAAAACAGCAATCACTATCATGGCAAATGGCAACCCAAAATAATATTGTACAAAGCGCATACCATCTGTATATGCTTGCCCAGGGCCTGTAAGATAAGTAATAGCACTAGCTTGTGTACCCATAATGCTTAATAGCACCAAATACCAAGGCATACTTCTATTGCTCAAAAAATATCCTTCTAAATTTTTTGATGTCTTACTTTTATAAATACCATAAGCAACTATGCTTAGCAAAACAAAAATCAATATTATCCAATCGTAAATACTCATATTTTATTAATTTCCTCATCTATGAATTCTTGGGACAGTGTCCCAAGAATTCATAAAACAAAACTTATTGATTCACTTAATATTTTCTTTTCGCTATTAAATTTGCAAACAACCTATACGCACCCCCCACTCCCGCAGGTAATTCTCTAAAGAAAACCAAGCCTGTATAAACATATTTCCCTTTGCCATAATCAGCAACAATCAAGCTTCCATCTTGTTCTGTTTCTGTAGGATCTTTCATACTCAATATTTTTTTGTAAGAAGAATCTATTTTTTCTGAATTGTAAATAGAACGTTCTTGTATCCATCCATCAAAATCTTTTTCGGTTATTTTATTTGGATAATTTAATGCCGGATGATTGGGTAATAAAAAATTTACTTTTGCTGTTTCATCCGTTATTCTATTTCTACTAATGGTGAAAGGATATGGCGCCATACTTGCTTTTACAGGACCAAGTTGATTATTGGTATTGTATTGCGTGAGTAATACTCCACCGTCTTTTACATATTGCATCAGTAAAGGATGTACATTACTTAGCCATGCATGTATGTTATATGCACGCACACCTGTAATAATTACATCAAATTGTTTTAAGTTAGATGGGGTAATATCTTTTTCTGCAAGCATGGTTACTTTATACCCCATTTGTTCCAATGCCTGTGGTACTTTATCTCCGGCACCTACAATATAACCAGCACTTGTTCCTACCGTTTTCAAATCTATCTTTAAAACCTTTACCCTATCTTGATAATTGTAAAAAATATCAGGAATATGATCGTAACTTATTTTCTTTAAGGATGTGTATTGATGCTCAAACATAGATGGAACAGCCAGTTCGCCGCCTACACTTGTAGTAGTATTGTTTGCAAAATCATTTCCATTAAGCATGCTAGTAATATTTCCTTTGCCCGTTTTTGCAAGAACTAAACTTGAATCAAAAATAAGTTTACTGTCTTTATTTATAGTAGAATAAAATTTCACTTTTTCATTCATACCTAAATTAGATTGAACAGTATATTGAAGCACTTTCTTTTCATTCTTTTTATCGTTTGAAAATATTAATAAGTTGGGAGATACATTTATAAAAGCAGGTGATACTATTTGTACCGGCTCATACAATTCCCCTTTTACTGGGTCAGTGTATTTGTACATGATAGGTTTCTTAAATTGTATTGCTTTTCCCTCTATCGCAATTAAAAAATCAACCATTGCTGCATCGTTCTGCGCCTTACCAATCAATTCTTGATCTTTTACATCAAAACTGCCATTCTCTTTTGGGTATTCTAACCAGTACGGTTGTGTAGGAGTCGTTTTTTGTGGTGCAAATACGGTAGTAGAATATGAACTATTTTCATTTTTCTCGGTTTTAAAAATATAATAGGTATCTCCCATATGCATATCCGCATTCTTTATATTTATACCCATACGGTTGTTAAACGTAAAATTCAATTTCATACTATCGCCAGCAGTAATGAGCTGCTCCGTTGTTACTACTTCCATAAAAATGCCAGAAGCTTTTTCAATAATGTCTGTAAGTTGTTTTAATTTTAATTCTTTCCAATAAGCGTTTTCTATGGTTTCAAATTGGCTATATATTGTAACAAGTTTTTTTAAACTCTTTGTAGGGTTTTCAAAAGAATAACTATTCCTTAAACTATCAAAAGAAGCTGTAAAATCTTTCCCTATTCTTTTTGATGTAATATCCACCCCATCCATCAAATCATTTACTGGCTTCTCTCCTTTTATGGTGGCAAAATATTCTATATTTTTTCCTCGTTGGGCAGGCACACCAAAACCTTGGCTCTTATGCCTGCTACGACTTTCAGCAGCTATTTCGCCATAGCTTTTTCCAAGTATGGGGTTATATACACCACAGTCTATTTTAAATTGATCTTCTCGTTGTGTGCTATTACCGCCAAAGTTAAATGTATTCCATAGTAATCTTTTGGCTTGCCAAGTAGTTACATATTTTAATTGCTCCGGAAATTTTGTGGCATCAGCAGCAGCATCGTAAGCCTCCCCAGCTAATATAGCAGAGGCTGTGTGGTGCCCATGGCCACCCTCGCCAGTTGTTGGAAAACGGGTAATAATCACATCGGGTTTAAATTTCCTAATCGTCCAAACTACATCTGCCAATATTTTATCGTGTTCCCAAATTTTCATAGCCTCTTCAGGATTTTTGCTATACCCAAAATCGAAAGCACGGGTAAAAAATTGCTCCGCACCATCTACACGCCTTGCACTTAGCAACTCTTGTGTTCGTATAAGCCCAAGGTCAATGCCTTGTTCATCACCTATCAAATTCTGTCCACCATCTCCTCGTGTGAGGCTCAAATAACCAGTACGAAATTTTCTTTCGTTGGCCAAATAGCCCAATAGCCTTGTATTTTCATCATCGGGATGTGCCGCTACATAGAGCACGGAGCCAAATACTTCAAGCTTTTTTATTTGCTGCAATATATCGGCAGAAGAATATATTGCCGGAGATTGTGCTTGTGCATTTGAAAAAAAGAACAACGCTAAAGTCAAAAAAGAAAAAATTTTTTTCATGTAAGTATGTATTGTGATTGCCATTAAATTGAAAGCATGAAATTAAAAGGTAAAAGGCAGATTTTAATATTTATTTTAGCAAATGATAAAGAAATAAAAAAACATTGAAAAAGCTATAGGAAATATATGATAAGACTATGGAAAAAACTCGGCTCTGTAAATGCTGATAGGTATTTAACCGATGAAAATATACACCCGATTGAAGCGGCTACCCCGCTGAAGGTTTTGTGCGTTGGTTTGTGGCGGAGTAATAGCGAAAAGCGGGACCAAAGTTACATAACGGCTTGATGCTTGTGTACAAAATATTTTTTGAAAAAAAATGCCACACATAAAAATGTGCAGCCTTTTAACCAAACCATCAACCATCAATCAATTATTTAATTCAGATTAAACGAATTTTGCAACACATATTCATTTACTAACTTTCCAATAGGCAATGCTATAACAAACGTGCTTCCCTCTTCTATTACAGAACTTTCACAATACACATTTCCTCCATTTTGTTGTATCAATTCTCTACAAATTTTTAACCCAAACCCATTTCCACTTTCTTCATTTGTTCCATTACTTGTATAAAAATCTTTGCTAAATATTTTTTTAATTTTTTCTGCTTGTATGCCAATACCTGTATCTTTTATGGATATATACATCATTTTGTCGTCTGCGTGTGAGGTTAATGTAATGTTACCACCTACATGCGTAAATTTGATTGCATTTACCAATAAATTTCTTAAAGCTACCAGTATATTATGCTGGTTTACTTTTACAACATGCTCATTATCTAACTTGGTTGTAATGGTAATACTTTTCTTTTCTGCTTGCGCACCAACTTGCTCAATAACTCTACCCACAATTTCATCTACATTTATATCGATTGTAACATCTCCTTTTCCATCTATTTGCGATTTAGACCAATCCAATAAATTTCTAAATAAATCATGCGTTTTGTGTATTTCATCATTCATCAATGAAATTATTTCTTTCAACTCTACTTTATCATATCCATCTCTTAATATTTCTGTTGACATATTTTTTAGTCCAATCAAAGGCACTATGATGTCATGAGATATAACTGTGAAAATGGTATTTTTTAATTGTAGTAATTTGTTAAGCTCTCTATTCTTTACATCCAATTCTACCTTGTTTTTGTTTAATAGTTTTTCATACAACATTACTTGCACTTTAATGCTATATAATGTAATAAAAAGAAATACAATACCAATGGCTTGGAACAAAGGAGAAAATAAATATTGATTGGTTGTATTATTTTGTTGCAAAAAATACAGTGCTGTTATGTATAACAAAATAGCATAGCCATATTGTAATACAATTCTTATAATTTTTCTATTGTAAAAAAATGGGAAGATGCTGTATATCAATAAAAATAATAAAATACTTCCCTCTTTCATTATTACCGTAGCTATAACAAGTGCCAAAGGCGTTACGATAAAGTTTGTGTAAATGGCTGCTTTATATCTTTTATTGAACATTAATAAAGCACAAACCAATCCTACAAAACATGGTACTAAATTTATGAAAATGAACCATACTTCATGTTCGTTTATTAATGTTTTTACATTGTACAAAAACCAAGTAGCAGCTAGTAAAAAGCCAAATGCATTAAGCCTGTTAAAAATCAATAATCGTTTTGCTGCATAGGTAGATAAAGAATCTTTTAAACCTATTAATGATATTTTATCGTATGCTCTTCTAAATAAATTCGCCATCTTTTGTGTTTTCGTTTTAGGTGAACACTTTTGCCATTTATTTTTGGCGGCGCAAAGGTCACTTATACGAAGGAGAATATTTACCTGTTTTAAAATGTATCTTTATAAAATAAGGTTAAACAGATAGGCTGAAAGCCAATATAGGCAATACTTTAACAGTTTTTTTACAGAAAATTTACAATTGAAAAAACGTTTTAGAAAATAAAACGTCTTAGAAAATTTCATTTTTAAACAAAGAGGCAGGCGTATGACCAAATTGGTTTTTAAAAGCTGTAGTAAAATGCTGTACAGAATTAAAGCCAAGCTTGGCACTTACTTCTTTTATACTAAGTTTATCATCAAGTAGCATTTTGCTAGCTATGTTTAAACGACAGCTGCTAAAATAATCGCCTATGGATTGATTATATACTTTTTTAAAAAGTGTTTTAAGTTTTGTGGTACTCATGCCTGCATGTTTTGCCATATCGTCTATAGAAGACATTTCTCCTTTCTCTAAAATATTTTTTGTAAAAAAAATATCCAAATCCGTTAACCTTCCTATATCTTCCAACAATGCGTCAGAATTTTTCCAGCCTCGTATTTTACTAGAAACTTGTTCAAAATAATAATCCAATAATTCTAAAATACGAGTTTGCGCATAAAATAAATAGGCAGGATGATTTATATCCAAATTTATTAATGCGAAAAAAGATTGCCTTGCTTCAAAATCTATTGGAATAATATTTAAATCGTTTGATCGCAAAACATGTGTGTGGTTTAGCCAAAAGCTAAGTAATTTTTTCGGAAAATATTTTTCTAACCATTCTGTTTTTAACATCATTGCTAGCCCTAATAATTTTGCACCCTTTTGCAATGTCACTTTTGCATTGTACCGTGTGCTAAACATCATTACGTTGTTGTAAACTTGCGATGCTACTTTAAACTCATCATCTCCCATATTTATTTGTAGCCCATCTGAGTTATCAACATAATCAACCCTAAAATGAAAAATTTCAGGCAAAAATGCCATTCTAAAAAAAGTAAATTCATCTTTCATTGTATAGTTAGACAAAATAACTTGCAATCCTCCAGGTAATTCTACCAGCCTCAAATAACCTTCTGCAATATGGGAAGGAAATATCATAGTAATTCCATCGAAAGAACCAGAAAATCGATCTGCCAAATCTTGTAGAAACGCTTTATGGTCGCTATGGTCATACACAAATATCATAGAGTAACAATATTTTTAAGTTGCTGCCGATATTCATTAGGGGTGACAGAATAATATCTTTTAAAAGCAGCCGAAAAATTACTCGGGTTTGAAAAACCAAATTCATAAGCTATTTCTGAAACATTTTTATCTGTATTTTCTAATAATCCTTTCGACATAATCATTTTTTTCTCATTAAAATAATCATACAAAGTTTTGCCATACATTTTTACAAATAATTGTTTTAGTTTAGAAATACTTGTTAGAGTTGTTTTTTCAAAATTCTCCACATCAGGTTTCAGTAAATATAAAGAATTGTCTAGTAAAAGTTGAAGCGTATATAAATCAGTAGCTTGTTGCTCCGTAAGTTTTTCATTGGTACTTTCACTATGTAAATAACTTGAAAGCTTTGTAAAATACCATTCCATTAGTTGAAAAGTGTATTTAGATAAGCCAACTATATTTTGGTGATTTTTCCACTGATTAAAAAAATCATTTACTTTTCTTATTTCATCTTGGCTTAATTTTATTAGCGAAAGCCCTTTGCATTGCAGTGCATAATATTTTGCCAGCAAAGTATTTCTATCATTTTCTTCACCAATACTACTTAATAGATATTGTGGTATAAAAATAAAAATAGATTTGCCTTTTGTATTTTTTTTTCTAAAATACGAAAAAGGAAAAATGGTATTTAGCAAGTACGCATGGCTATATTGCTTTTCTGTTGTTTTTAAAACATTTTTATTCACAATAAATTCATGAGAATCTCCCTCCGAAAGTGTAATCCATAATATAAATTTTTGTTCCTTTTCCGCTTCATGGTGCACAAATATATCCGTGTAATAATCATATTCAGAAAAAACAACTTCTATTTCGCCAGGTAACAATAAGCCTTGCATTTTTACATTTCCTACATTCTCTGGTAGCGCTAGAAAATTATCCTTTAAGGGTATATTATAGTACTTGCTGAAAGCTTCAAGCAGTCCTTTTAACGATAAATCTGAATATGTAAAGTTATCTATCATCAGTCAGTACGGTTACGGTATTGCAATTTAATTTGTTTTTGTTAACAACATCAAATAAAACCAATTAAATTTGGGCATGAAAAAATTACAGCAACTTATTTGTACGAGTATCTTTTGCACATTTGTTTTTATAACCAATGCTCAACTAAACCCTTACAACTACAACAACACAAAAAATATAGTTGTAAAAAAGGCTGCTGTAGTAAGTGCGCATGCCCTAGCTAGCGATGCAGGTATGCAAATGATACAGCAAGGTGGCAATGCATTTGATGCTGCCATAGCCACACAATTAGCTTTAGCAGTAGTATATCCCGGCGCAGGAAATTTAGGTGGCGGTGGTTTTTTAGTAGCACATACAAGCGCAGGAAAAAACATTGCACTTGATTACAGAGAAATTGCTCCAGCAAAAGCAAGCAGAGATATGTATTTGGATAGTGCAAAAAATCCCGTTACAATATTAAGTATGGAAGGACATTTAGCTAGTGGTGTGCCGGGTACCGTGGCAGGTTTATTTGCTACTTTGCCTTTTGCAAAATTACCTATGGCTACATTAATAGCTCCTGCTATAACTTTAGCAGAAAAAGGTTTTGCACTTACACCTGCACAAGCCTCTTCATTTAATTATATGAAAGAAACTTTTACTAGAGTAAATAAAAATCCTATTGCTTTTGTAAAAGATTCCCCTTGGAAAGCAGGCGATATTTTTATACAAACAGACCTTGCTAATACACTTAAAAGAATAAGAGACAATGGCGCAGCAGGTTTTTATGAAGGAGAAACTGCAGCATTGATTGCTACAGAAATGAACAGTGGCAATGGTATTATAACCACCGAAGATTTAAAAAAATATAAAGTACGTGTGAGAGAAGCTATGCAGTTTCCTTACAAAAACTATCAAGTAATTACGATGCCATTACCGAGCAGTGGTGGTATTATTTTGCAACAACTATTGCAAATGACAGCTCTACAAAAATTATCAACCTTGCCTTTTCAAACTGCTGCAAGTGTACAACTCATTGCAGAAGCAGAACGAAGAGCATTTGCAGATAGAGCCGAGTTTTTGGGTGACCCTGATTTTGTAAAAGTTCCCGTAAAAACATTGGTGAGCAATGCTTATTTGC
>JANOZW010000406.1:0-1701 GCA_031429575.1 Ferruginibacter sp. | reverse complement strand
GCCCGCCAGGTCCACCGCCTAAAGGTTTCTCGGGTCTAAACGAAAATAATTTTAAAGGTAATTTATCTTCAAAAGGGTTGTCTCTACCTTTTACCCTAAAAAATTCATCTACTTGTGCAGCATCTATACCACTGCGTTTTATTTTTCTTTTTACAGCATCAATATACTCCAATGCTTCGTTGTATTGTGTAGGAATTATTAAATCGTTTTTACCTACATCTTCTGTAAAAATATCTATGGTTTGTTGTAGAATAGGAAAAATGGATTTAAACTCGCTATCCACAATTACCTTTTCACCTGTTGACAATAGTATGGTAAATATTTCTGTAGCACCTGCATCTATGGCCATTTGCACACCTGCATATTCACGTACGCCTCCATCTACAAATTGAAAATGTGGATTGGCTTCACCAGGCACATGTAAGTTTATTTTTATGGGGGGCATAAATACTGGTTGGCATGCAGATGCCATTACGGCTTTTCTAAAATGATCAGCATTTACAAATTGCCGCACTTCATAATTATTAGAAATTTTTGGATTTTCTTCATTTGTAAACACAACAAGTTCGCTGGTTTGCAAACACACGGTGGTCAAATATATTTGTTTGCCTGATGCTAATAATTTTTCATAATTATCATCATTATAAAATTTTTCAATTAAATCCCACAAAGGACCTGCACCAAAAATAGAATTTTCAGTAATTCTATCGCCAAGGTTGCCTGTTTCAATTACATCATCGTTGGTAATGCTGGTGTATAATTTTTCCAACAAAGCAAACTCCCCCATAGCCGCCAAAGGTGCTATGAGAGAGCCTGTACTCGTTCCCACATATGTATCGAAACTTAGGTTTGGAAATTCCCTTAATAATCTTTTTATAACGCCTACGGCAAATGCTCCTTTGCTACCGCCGCCGCTTATTACTAATGATCTGCTCATGGTAAATTGTTGAATTATTTTATTGTTAAATTATTTTTTGCTAACTGCAAATTGCCAACTGCTATCTGCCAACAGCTCCTACTCATTAAACGGCTCTCGCATTTTTTTCTTTTTACTTATACGAATGCCTATTGATGCTTGTAGCCACCAAGTTTTAAATTCATAATCTCTATGGGTTGTTAGCGATAATACTAGTTTGTTGAGTAAGTCTAAGTTAATACCACCGCCGATTAATTTTTGTTTGCTGGTACCCCATAAATGCTCTGCGCTAAAGTTTACATTAGCGGCACTACCAAATACTAGCGCCTTAATGGTTTTTAGTTTTACAGAAGTGTTTATACCAAACTGACCATCAAACGTTTTTGCACTATAAAATGCTCCTGCTACAATACCTGCACGCATTTTATTTTTTACTACGGTAAATTGTGGTACAAGCTGTATGCCTCCTACATATAAATCCACTCCTTGCTTGAAATTGGTGACCATACCATTGTGCAATTTTGCATGCATAATAAAACCCTTGGGATACTCGGTGTCTTTTTGCGCAAAGCAATGTTGGACAGATAAAAAAAACAGCGATAAAATTAATCCCGAAATTATACGGGAGCAGCTAGTAAAACTCATAATAGTAATTTTTTGATAGGTATAAATTACTAGAGTAAAACGGAAAATTGGTTTAGTGGAATTGAATAAATAATTTATAACAATAATTGAACCATATTTTAAAAAATCGCTATAAATTTATCAAACGGTTTCATTTTACA
>JANOZW010000405.1:0-1660 GCA_031429575.1 Ferruginibacter sp. | reverse complement strand
CCACAATTAGTGCCGCAGTTTGAAACTGAACGCAAAGCAAACCAACAACAAATGCTCAATGGATTATTTTTAATTTCATTGGGTTTGTTTATGAAAGTAGTATTGGCCGATAGTATGCTGGCCGCTACTGCTAATAGCATTTTTGCAAGCCCGGATAAATTACCTGCCTTAGATGCATGGATGGGTGTGCTTGCATTTTCGGGTCAAATATTTTTTGATTTTGCTGGTTACTCTACTTGTGCAGTGGGCGTGGCACTTTGCTTAGGGTTTGTATTACCTCAAAACTTTTTATATCCCTATGCGGCTATAGGTTTTTCTGATTTTTGGAGGCGATGGCATATTACCTTATCTGCATGGCTTAGAGATTATTTATACATTCCACTTGGTGGCAATAGGAGTGGAGGTTTTAGAACCTATATTAATTTAATGATTACGATGTTGCTGGGTGGTTTATGGCATGGTGCTAACTGGACGTTTGTAGTTTGGGGTGGACTGCATGGATTTTATTTATGGGTGGAGAAATTTTTAAAAGATAAAACAAACAAGCAAAATGCAATGCCTGCTTATGTACAATCATCTGTTGTACCTAATTTAAACCTTAGTAAAAGTGCAAAAGGATTTTTATATGCATTGTTTACCTTCTTTTTAATAAACGTTACTTGGGTATTTTTTAGAGCTACTAATTTTAAAGATGCTTGGAGTTTGCTTACATCCATGTTCGGTTTTATGAAAGGTGTAGAGCCGGTGCTAAGTACACTTGCTATTTTAAAAGTAATGATAATTATTACGTTTATGGTAATAGCACATTGGCTGATGAGAGATACTAAAGTGCTGGATGTAATTGCAAAAAAACCTTGGTGGCTGGTAGGAATTTTTTGGGCAATCATTTTATTGTTGCTGATCTGGAGCCAGGAGAGCAGCAGTTCGTTTATTTATTTTCAGTTTTGAGGAATAATTTAGAAACTGTTTGATAAGGCTGCAAAGTGTCTAGGGCAGAGCGGTAAATTATGTAATTCCAATTCTTGTACTATTAATATGTTTCAGTAATGCATTTTCTAAGTCTTTTGCTTTAACCCAAAACTTATTGTCAATTTCTTCAAGTAATACTTCATATTTGTTGCACCAAGTATTCCATTGTTCATTTCGTTCGTCTTTGTCAATAGGTGGTTGTCCATTTTTATACAAATTATTTACTTTTTGCATTAGTTCCGACATATCTTGAAACCCTAAATATTGTAAAGCATCAATTGTATCTTGATTGTAATCTGCGCCATGGTTTATATAATGGTCAATAATACCACCAAGTGTTAATGGTTCTATATTGAACCAAACCTTTTGGTCTTTTGACAACCTCTCATAGTTAGAGAAACCAATATCAACAATTTTTTCCCAAGCTATTTGCGCTTCTTCTCTTGTCATTTTGAGCCTTTTAAGTAATTCGAGGGAGCTATTTTTTTAACTTACATGATAAATAACATGGAATATTTACTCAATGCATCCAGTAGGAATCATTGCTGTAATAGATCTATGAGACTTCTCGCGAAAAGCTACGATTACTTAATAGCGAAGTCATGAGCTAAAAGTGGCGAAGGCGTTTTCAGTTGTAGCTGCGAACAATCTCAAACTCAATTTGATAACCAACCAAAGTTTTCGGCCAACA
>JANOZW010000404.1:0-6630 GCA_031429575.1 Ferruginibacter sp. | reverse complement strand
AAAAAGAAAAACCACAATTTGTTTTTCTTGCAGCAGCAAAAGTTGGAGGTATTATGGCCAATAGCACATTGGGTGCTGAATTTATTTATGATAATTTGGCTGTACAAAATAATGTATTGCACGAAGCATATAAAAGTGGTGTAGAAAAATTATTATTTTTAGGAAGCAGTTGTATTTATCCATATTTTGCAGCTCAACCCATGAAGGAAACGTATTTGATGACAGGAGAATTAGAGCCTACCAACTCTCCTTATGCCATGGCCAAAATAGCAGGTATAGAAATGTGCAAAGCCTACAACAAACAATATGGTACCAAGTTTGTAAGTGTAATGCCTACCAATTTGTATGGCCCTGGAGATAATTATGATTTGCAAAATGCACATGTGTTGCCTTCGCTTATAAGAAAATTTCATGAAGCAAAAATGAATGATGACAAAACAGTGACCGTATGGGGAACTGGAAAACCAAGAAGAGAATTTTTGCATGTAGATGATGCAGCAGCAGCTTGTTTTTTTATTATGAAAAACTATGATGATTCCAGCATTGTAAATATTGGATGTGGGGAAGACCACTCCATAAAAGAAATGGCGGAAGAAATAAAAAAGATTACTGGGTTTACAGGAGATATTATTTTTGATACATCAAAACCTGATGGTACCATGCAAAAATTATTGGATGTTACCAAAATGACAAATCTAGGTTGGAAGTATGCCATTGACCTTACCACAGGATTACAATCTACCTACAAAGATTTTAGTACAAATTATCAATACTACATTAATAAAAAACATAGGAGTTCGCTAAAGGATAATGTGTAGAATAGCAGGAATAATTAATACATCACTTCCTGTAGCTTCTTTGGAAAATATTGTAACGCACATGTGTGCATTGCAAAAGCATGGAGGGCCTGATGATGGAGGAATATTTACCTCAGCAAATGCGCATTTGGTATTAGGTAACAGAAGGCTCTCATTGCTAGATCTAACATCAGCAGGGCATCAGCCCATGCAATATGGAGAAAGATTTACCATAACTTACAATGGAGAATTGTATAACTTTATTTCTTTAAAAAAAGAATTAGAAGCATTGGGTTTGCCTTTTAAAACAGGTACCGATACTGAAGTTATCCTCGCCGCTTTTGCTACATGGAATACCCAAAGTTTTGCAAAGTTTAATGGCATGTTTGCTTTTTCACTTTGGGATAATGAGGAAAAAATGCTTTACCTCGTAAGAGATGCAGCAGGCATAAAGCCTTTGTACTATTCTACCCACTCAAACGGATTGGCATTTGCATCTGAAATAAGGGCATTTGCACCAGTGCCTTATTTACAAGAAAAATTTGAAAAAGCAAGTGTGTATCAATTGGCATATGGATTTATTCCTGAGCCAATTACTACATTAAAATATGTATCATCATTACCCAAAGGGTGTTTTTTAGCATACAATGTAAAAAAACAAGCAACCAGTTTACAATCGTTTTCATTTTTTAGTTTTAGCAATAAAATAAAAACGGAAGAAGAAGCAAAAGGAAAAATATTTTCTTCACTACAAGATTCAGTAAAGCGGCAGATGATAGCAGATGCAAGGGTGGGCATGTTTTTGAGCGGTGGTATAGATTCTACTATTTTAGCTAACCTTGCCGATGATAAAAAGGAAAAATACTTACAAACACTTTCTATATATTTTGATGAGAAAAATTATTCTGAAAAAAAATACCAAGATATTGCGGTACAAAATCTAAACAGCCATCATCACTCCATATTATTAAAAGAGTCTAATTTTCATGCACATTTTCCAGAAATTATAAAAGCCATGGATATGCCATCTTGCGATGGTATCAACACTTGGTTTATTAGCAAATTTGCAAAAGATGAAGGTTTGAAAGCAGTACTCTCCGGTATTGGAGCCGATGAATTGTATGGTGGTTATCCATCTTTTAACAGAATAGGAAAAGCATTGTTGTTGCAAAAAATGCCCAAAACATCTTTGAAAGTATTGGGTATGGAGCGCAATAAAAAATTGAATCGTTTGGGTTATTTAAATATTGAAGGAATAAGAGGTGTATATCTTTTTTTAAGGGGGCATTTTTCGCCTGCTCAAATAGCTGCACAATTGGGTGCTTATGAAAATGATGTTTGGCAAACGCTTGAAAGTTTTCCTTCCTCACCAGTGTTGAATAACATAGCTACCAAAAACAAAGCCAGCTGGATGGAATTTAATATGTACATGCAAGACCAATTGCTAAGAGATGCAGATGTAATGAGCATGGCGCATGGAGTAGAAATACGGGTACCCTTTTTGGATAATGACGTAATAAAACCAGCATTTTCTATAGCTGAAAATATTAAATACAAAGGGTCTTTGCCTAAACAGTTATTGATAGATAGTTTTGAAACCATATTGCCAAAAGAAATTTGGGACAGGCCAAAAATGGGTTTTAGTTTTCCATTTTCAGAATGGCTGCGTAACAGTAGTTATGTAAAAGAATTGCAAGTGAGCAATAATGTACATACACAAAAAGTAGTAAAGGAATTTTTAGCAGGTAAATTGCATTGGAGTAGGATCATGTCGTTGATTGTATTAAATTTTGGGCATTCGTAAAAGGGTTATATTTTTCTGAAAGAAAATTATAAGTTGCAAATTAAAAAATTCATTTTTATTGGAGTGTCAAGCTGAGACACTCATAAAATAAATTTTAAGCTCTTTCCAAATGACAAAAGCTCGATTCAATTGTAGTGTCAGTCTGAGCTTATCGAAGACGGGTGGGCTTCAATAAACCCGGTTTCGACAAGCTCAACCTGACAATTCAACAGTTTGAAAGTAGCGTTTTATAATATGTGTCATTAGCAGCTTGTCGAAGCTGGTCTGCATAAACGAGTACGCCTTCGACATCCGCTTTTTTGCGGAGACATCAACATAAACAAGGCTAACTGTCAACTTTTAAATATTTTAAAAAATTATTATTTTAGTATCAAGAAGATTTTATAAACTTTTTTTATCAGTAAAATTTTATTCTTAACCCTTAAAGTTTTTTCTGCCACAGGCGGTATAGAAAAAGTATGCAGGGTAGCAGGCAAAGCATTGTACGAATATGGATTGGAAAAAAGTATTCCTATTCGTATTTTAAGTATGCACGATGCAAAAGAAGCGGCTGATGATAACCCTTATTTTCCAGCAGATATTTTCTCAGGATTTAATGCTGCCAAAGGCACATTCATTATGCAGGCGGTACGTGAGGGAATAAAAAGTAAGGTAGTTATTCTTAGCCATATCAACTTATTGGTGGCAGCATGGATCATAAAAAAGACATCGCCTAACACTACTATTATATTAATGGCGCATGGCATTGAAATTTGGAAACCACTTACTGCTCGAAAATTAATGATGCTTGCGGCATGCGATAAAGTAGTATCGGTAAGTAGTTTTACAAAAAATAAAATAATAGCACTTCATCATTTACAAAAAGAAAAATGTTTGGTACTAAATAATTGTATAGATCCATTTTTACAAAGACCATCTGTAAAAAAACGTAATACCGATTTAGTACAACGTTATCACATCAATGAAAACGATATAGTGTTGCTTACCCTTACCAGATTGTCATTCAGAGATAGATACAAAGGTTATGGCTATGTGCTTCAATCTTTAGAAAAAATTGTACAATCTCATAAAAATATTAAATACATTCTTGCAGGTGGGTATAAAGAATCAGAAAAAGAATACATTAATGAAATGATAGCTATACTAAGGCTACAAAACAATGTTATCATTACGGGATTTTTAGCAGAAGAAGAATTGGCTGCACATTTTGCCTTAGCAGATATATATGTGATGCCAAGCGTAAAAGAAGGATTTGGAATTGTATTTGTAGAAGCTATGTACTACGGCACACCTGTAATAGCAGGTAATGCTGATGGTTCTACAGATGCATTGCTACAAGGAAAACTTGGCTTGCTGATAGAACCCGACAATCCAACAGCAATAACAGAAGCTTTGGAAAAAATGATTACAAATAAAAAATCTTATGAGCCAGATCATGAGTTGCTGATGGATAATTTTGGGTACGAAAATTATAAGAGAAGGCTGGAGGAGGTGCTGGAAACGAAACCATCAATAAGAAACGGGTACTTGGCCATTTGACTATTGAACATTGATTGTTGAGCATTGAACATTTTAATTTCTGTAAAAAAATATTCAATAATCAATGTTCAACGCTCAATTTTCAAGTTGTAAACGCTTAAATACTTTGCAGTTTTTTTACATGATTAATGTTTGATGTTTAACCTGCTAAAGAATAAAATATTTTTTAAATATTTAAATGGAAAAAATAATTACAGAAGAGGATTGGGATGAAGTGATAGAGCCAAGTGGCAAACTATTTAACCTACGACTAAAAGAAGTGTGGCGCTATAGAGATTTGTTAATGCTATTTGTAAAAAGAGATTTTGCGGCACAATACAAGCAAACGGTATTGGGGCCACTATGGCATATTATACAACCAGCATTTACAACCGTAGTATTTTTGTTTTTGTTTAATACCATTGCAGGTATAAAAACAGATGATATTAATCCGATACTTTTTTACATGAGCGGTATAACGATTTGGAATTATTTTTCATCCTGCTTGTCGGCTACGTCTAATACATTTGTAGCCAACGCAGGCATATTTGGCAAAGTATATTTTCCAAGGTTGGTAATACCCCTTAGTACGGTGCTAAGCAATATTATAAAATTTGGTATTCAGTTTTGTTTATTATTGGCCGTAATGATTTTTATAGGTGTGAGAGATGGTAATTTTTATGTTGGGTGGAGTTGGCTCTTAATACCATTATTAGTGCTCATGATGGCAGGTATGGGCTTGGGTTTAGGCATTATTATTTCATCGCTTACCACAAAGTATAGAGATTTTACAGTGTTGGTAGGCTTTGCAGTACAATTGCTTATGTACCTTACACCAATAGCCTATCCACTATCGGTATTAAAAGGTAAAAGTTATGCTTGGCTTTTAATGTACAATCCACTTACCCCCATTGTAGAAGCATTTAGGTATGCATTGCTAGGAAAAGGTAGTTACGAACCCATGCATTTATTGTACAGTGGTATTTTTATTATTGCTACATTATTTTTTGGGGCAGTTATTTTTAATAAGGTAGAAAGGAGTTTTATGGATACGGTGTAGGGCAAATGTGCTGATGTGCTAATTTTGATAATCTGCTAATGTAAAAAAGCTTTGAATTAAATGAGTAATATAAAATTATTTGAACAAAAACAGGTAAGATCTGTTTGGGATACCATAAATGAAAAATGGTATTTTGTTGTTGTTGATGTTGTTCAAATTCTTACAGATAGTTCAAATCCTACTGATTACATCAAAAAAATGCGAAAGCGTGATGCTAATTTATCAGAAGGGTGGGGACAACTTGTCACCCCCCTTTTGATAGACACAAAAGGAGGTAAACAGAAACTTAATTGTGCCGATTCTAAAAGCCTTTTACGTATAATTCAGTCAATTCCATCACCTAAGGCAGAACCTTTTAAATTGTGGCTTGCTCAAGTAGGGTCAGATAGATTGGATGAAATAAACAATCCTGAATTAGCTATAAAAAGAACCAGAGAACTTTATAAAATGAAAGGCTATTCAGATGATTGGATAGAGAAAAGAATCAGAAGCATAGCAATACGTGAAGAACTTACAGCTGAATGGAAATTAAGAAAAATTAAAGAACAAAAAGATTACGCTATTTTAACATCTGAGATATCTAAAGCCACATTTGGGTTTACACCTGCTGAGTATAAAAAAATAAAAGGTTTAAAAAGCCAAAATTTAAGAGATCATATGAATGATCTTGAGTTGATTTTTTCTATGTTAGGAGAAGCTTCTACGATAGAAATTGTAAAAATTAAAAATCCTGTTGGATTTATTGAAAATAAAAAAGCTGCAAAGCAAGGAGGATCTGTAGCAGGAAAAGCAAGAAAAGACCTTGAATTAAAGACTGGAAAAAATATAGTTTCCTCAGAAAATTTTCTAGGAAACTCAACAAAGGGTAAACAAATAAAAATAAAAAAAATATCAAAATAGCTTGAACTTTTTCACACACCATACCGCTGTAATTGATGAAGGTTGTACTATTGGTATAGATACAAAAATTTGGCATTTCTCTCATATTATGCCCGATTGTGTAATTGGGGATGGATGCAATATTGGACAAAATGTAGTGGTAATGCCAGGCGTAGTACTTGGTAATAATGTAAAAGTGCAAAACAATGTTTCTATATACACTGGCGTTATATGTGAAGATGATGTTTTTCTTGACCCATCGATGGTATTTACCAATGTGATAAACCCACGCAGTGCCATTGTACGAAAAGATGAATACAAAAAAACGGTTGTAAGAAAAGGGGCATGTATTGGTGGCAATGCAACCATCGTATGCGGTAATGAAATAGGACAGTATGCTATGCTTGGTGCAGGTTCAGTTATTACAAAACCTGTAAAAGCTTACGCACTTGTTGTAGGCAATCCTGCAAAACAAATTGGTTGGGTAAGTGAGTATGGTCACAGATTGGTTTTTGAAGAAAGGGGAAATGCTGTTTGTGAGGAGAGTGGGGAGGAGTATTATTTGGAGGAGG
>JANOZW010000403.1:0-10249 GCA_031429575.1 Ferruginibacter sp. | reverse complement strand
CAAAAAAACCACTCACGCATAGTGTGTACGATGGTTGGAAATCCATTGGAGAAAGAGCCATAAGCAATGATGGCAAATATGCCGTGTATGCTATAAACCCACAAGAAGGTGATGGTATGCTGATAATACATGATTTACAATCGGGTAAAAAGCAACAAGCAGAGAGAGGTTATGGGGCTATTTTTTCTCAAGATAATAAGTATGTTTTTTACAAAATAAAAGCCCGCTTTGCGGATACTAGGCAAGCCAAAATAAAAAAGAAAAAAGCAGATGAAATACCCAAAGATTCTTTTGCTATTGTGGTATTGGGCACGGATAGCATTGTAAAAATACCATTGGTAAAAAATTTTAAAGCACCAGAAAAAGGTAGTGGTTGGGTAGCATATTTAGCAGAAAAACCAATGCCTGATGCTACAAAGAAAAAAACAGATTCTTTAAAAATAAAAATAGATGGACTAGCAAAGTTGGCCGACTCATTAATAAGGAAAAGCCTAGACTCTGTAAAAGGAAAAATAGAAAAAGCTGAACTGATAAATGCAGCGCAAAAAGCAGTGAATGAAATTTATAAAAGTGCAGATGGTATTGCTGAAAAAGATGCAGAAGGAGATGAAGCTGGTATAGATAAAATTGTAGAAGGAACAGAACTTACAGTAAAAAATTTGGCTACAGGAAAAACCAAACAAATAAAATTAGTAAGTGAATTTTTATTTGATAAGAAAGGTACAAAGCTCTTAATTAAAACAACCAAGAACGCAAAAGATACAACTAGCAAGGCTTTGCTACTGTTATATAATTTACAAGCCAATAAGATTGATACAATAATGAAGGGTTTTGGCGATGCCAAGAATTTTGCCTTTGATGAAGAAGGAGCACAATTGATTTTTGTAGCAGAGAGAGATAGTGCAGCAAAAGCATTACAAAAATTTTATAAGCTATATTATTATCCTAATGCTATAAGAAGCGTGGATACCGCTTTTATCATGGCTGATAAAGCACTTGAAAATATACCAAAAAACTATACCATAAGCGAACATGCCGATTTGAAATTTAGTAAGGACGGAGAAACCTTTTATTTTGGGATAGCGCCAATTACGCCTGCAAAAGATACTAACCTTGTTGATTTTGAACTTGCAAGGCTGGATGTATGGAATTACAAAGATGATTACTTGCAACCGCAACAGTTAAAGGATTTGGTTAGAGAGCAAAAAAGAAGTTATATAACAGTACGAAATTTTGATAATGGTTTTGTTATACCATTAGGCAGCGACAGTACAGAAAATATTACTCTAGTAAATGAAGGTAACGCAAATTATGTGTTAGCACAAAGTACAAAAGGGAATAGGATTTCATCTCAATGGACAGGAAATGAACTTAACACGGCTTATATCATTTATACAAAAGATGGAAGTAGAAAATTAATTACTAAAAATGCGAATGCAAGGTTTCGCCCATCACCAATGGGTAAGTATATTTTTTGGTACGACGAAGCAAAGAAAAATTATTATACGTACAATGTAGAATCGGGTATTACAAAAAATGTAACCACTACAATAAAAGTTCCGTTATACGATACAGAAAACGATGTGCCCGATAACCCAAATGCAGCGGGCTTTACAGGTTGGATAGCAGACGATAAATACATGTTGGTAAATGATGAGTTTGATATTTGGCAGGTGGATCCTAATGGAAATGAAGCGCCTAAAAATATTACAAATGGTTTTGGTAGAAATAATAAATTTACTTTTAAATATATAAATACCGACGTAGAGAAAAGATTTATAGAAGTAGATGAGAAAATATTACTAAGTAGTTTTAATAAAGTAAATAAGAACGGAGGTTTTGCAACAACAAAAGTAAATGAAGTGGCTAATCCTTCTACTTTATTTAGTGATAAGTATGCGTTTACAATTCCGCTAAAAGCAAAAGACGCAAATTCATTTATTTTTAATAAGGCTAGTATTTTATCTTCCGAGTTATTTTCCTCAACAGATATGAAAACAATGCAACAGCTTACCAATGCGGCTGACCAACAAAAAGAATACAATTGGCTTACTGCAGAATTAATGCATTGGAAAATGTTTGATGGCAAAATGAGTGAAGGCATTTTATACAAGCCTGAAAATTTTGATCCTACAAAAAAGTATCCCATTATATTTTATTTTTACGAACGTAATGCCGATGGATTGTATAGTTACAAACAACCAAGCCCAAGCGCAAGCACAGTAAATATTCCCTATTTTACAAGCAATGGGTACTTGGTTTTTGACCCTAACATTTATTATAAAACTGGTGAGCCAGGGCAAAGTGCCTACAACAGCGTAGTAAGTGTAGCAAAAATGCTAAGTAAAATGCCGTGGGTAGATAGTACACGCATGGCTATACAAGGGCAAAGCTGGGGCGGTTATCAAGTGGCGTATTTGGTAACTCGTACAAATATGTTTCGTGCAGCAGGTGCAGGTGCACCCGTGAGCAATATGACGAGTGCATATGGCGGCATACGCTGGGGTACTGGTATAAATAGACAATTTCAATATGAAAAATCGCAGAGTAGGATAGGGGCTACACTTTGGCAAAGACCAGATTTGTACATAAAAAATTCTCCGCTATTTGCTATTGATAAAATAAAAACGCCACTGCTATTAATGCACAACGATGCTGATGGTGCAGTGCCTTGGTACCAAGGTATAGAAATGTTTACTGCTATGCGCCGACTTGACAAACCTGTATGGCTACTACAGTATAATGGAGAAGACCACAACTTAGTAGAAAGGAAAAATAGAAAAGATTTATCTATACGCCTAGCACAATTTTTTGACTATTGGCTAAAAGATGCAAAACCGGCAGATTGGATAAAGAAAGGCTTACCCGCCACACAAAAGGGAGTTAGTTGGGGATTGGACGTGACGGAGTAAATATTTAAATAAGTAAAAATTAAAGTTTGGGATTTAAAACACTTACACGAGAATATATAAACAAGCATGTTTATTTTACTGCTCGTAAAGACAGTTACGAAACCGATACTGGTAAAATTGTCGATCCGTATTTTGTGGTAGAAATGCCAGATTGTGCATTAGCCATGGCTTTTACAGCCGAAGGCGAAATTATTTTTATACAACAATATCGTCATCCCATTGGTCAATTGTCTATTGAATTGCCTGGTGGTTTTATTGATGATAATGAACCAAAAGAAGATGCAGTTGCAAGAGAATTGTTGGAAGAAACTGGTTACAGTTTTACAGAGATTATTTACTTAGGAAAAACATATTCTAATCCTGGCGTACTTACCAATGCTACACATTTATTTTTAGCAAAAGGAGGGATAAAAACGGCACAGCAATTCTTAGACCAAAATGAAGAAATAAAAATTTTATTAAAATCTGTTGAAGAAGTAAAAGGGATGATGGCTAATAATGAGCTTAGGCAAAGTATGCATGAGTTGTGTTTGTATAAGGGATTTGAGTATTTAATATCTAAGTCTTAAATTTCACCCTTTTATAATTGCAAATGCGACTGTATCATATAAGAATTTATCTAAAAAAAATCAATCCGTTATTCAGCATTTTTTGTTTGCACTGCTCGTTTCTTTTAGCTCTCCATTTTCATAAACCATTATAAAGTTGTAAAAAAGCACTAATTTTAAATATTCAAAATATTAATAATGCGTGGCTGCATTAAATTATCTTTTTTATGAAAGTAATTCATCCTTTACAAAAGCAAATATTGTTTATCTGCTTATTTATTGTTACATCAATTTATTCTTCTGCTCAAACTAATTTGCGCCAACCAAATGGCGGTGGTTCCTATAAATTGTTGATGGACGTGAAAGATGAAATAACGCCTACGCAGAGAATAGAGATTGTACAAATGTTACAAGCAAATGAAGTGCAATTAAAAAGAGAAGGTAAATTAAATGCTACAAGAAACCCAACTGTTACAGCTTTTGAATGGCCTGTAAAGCAGGCGCTCAATAACAATGACAACGGTTATTATGGCATCTCTAATTATGTAGATGAAAATCCTTCATATCCTAATCAAATAACGGATTATAATTGTGGTACACGCAGCTATGATGTAGCATCAGGCTATAATCATGCGGGTACCGATATTTTTACGTGGCCATTTAGTTGGAAAAAAATGGAGCGTAATGCAGTGGAAATAATAGCTGGCGAATCTGGTACTATTATAGGAAAATCTGATGGCAATTTCGATCAAAATTGTGCTTTCTGTACAAGCGCATGTAACTGGAATGCTGTGTATGTGATGCATGCTGATGGTTCAGTAGCATGGTATGGTCATTTAAAATCGGGCTCGCTTACTACAAAATTAATTGGATCATCTGTTGCGCTTGGCGAATATTTGGGTGTATTAGGCAGTTCGGGTAATTCAACAGGGCCCCATTTGCATTTTGAAATTTATACCAATTCATCTTATACACAATTGATAGATCCTTGGGCTGGTGCTTGTAATTATTTAAATGGATTTACGAGTTGGTGGGCTAATCAACAACCATATTATGTTTCTACATTAAACAAGGTGATGACGCATGGTGCTGCACCTGCCACAGGCAATTGCCCAGCTGGCGAAAACATGAATGAGAAAATAAATTTTGCAAATGGCGAAACCATTTTTCTTGGTAGTTATTATAGAGATCAACTGAATGGACAACAATCTATTCATAGTATTTACAAACCTGATAATACTTTACAGACTACTTGGACACAAAATTTTACTACATTTTATAGTGCCTCTTGGTGGTACTACACGTTTGTTTTGCCTGCTATAGCTCCTGCAGGTGTTTGGCGCTACGAAATTTTGTACAATGGTACACAAAGGCAAACAGCGTATTTTTCTGTGAATAGTTCAATAGTAGAAGTATGCCCTAGTAGTTATAATGTACTTACTTCAAATATAACAGGTGCAAGTTATCAATGGCAGGTAAACACTGGTAGTGGCTTTGTGAGTATTAGCAACAATGTAAATTATGCGGGAGTAACAACTACGAAATTGCAATTGAATAATGTGCCAAGTTCATTTTACGGTTATCAATATCGTTGTTTTAATGGTACAACATACAGCAACATACTTACGTTAAAATTTGTGAGTTATTGGGTAGGGTATAAAGACAAAGCTTGGGAAAATTCAAGTAATTGGAGTTGTGGTAACTTACCAGATGCCAATACTGATGTGCTGGTGTCAACTAATACCAATACCCCTGAATTAAGTTCTAACGCAAGTTGCAGAAGTACTACTTTAAAAACAGGTGGAACTATTGATGTAAAACCTGGTTTTACATTAACGATTACTCGTTGATGTAACAAAGTCATTTTAGATGAAACAATTCAATGGAAAGAGATACTATATTCCAAAGTCCTAATTGTCTAATTTTTTTTCTGAGAATACAATACCATTTCCCGCCAATTCTTTCAACACAGGCTCATATATTTCTTTAATAATGGGAAGATGTAGCCCCGATAATTTTATGCTGCCATTTAAAATCAATTTAGCTGCAATACCTAATGGTAGCCCTACTGTTTTTGCCATGGCAGTATGTGTGCTGTCTTTTCCATACGCAATGAGAGAAGAAATGATTTGATGTTTTTGTGCAGCCAATTCATATTCAATTTCGTGCTGCATTACAATCATGTCTTTATCGGTAGGAGAGAGTAGGAGTTTTTTTTCTAATGCAAATTGCAAACCATCTGCTGCACTTATTTTTCCTTTGTTGATCATGGTATCGTTGTCATTTAAACCAAGAAAATCCAACCGTTTTTTATCTTCCGCAGAAAGATTTAAAGTAATATTATTGAAATCGAAATGTTGTTTGTAAAAATCTTCGAGAGAAAGATCATCGCTTTCATAAACTATCGTTTCGTCTGTCAACTTTAAATCGATAATGGTTTTCCATCCAAGCATAAAATCTTTGTAGCGAAGTGTGGTACGTACAAAAGTTTTTACATCGTGTAAGTCGTATAAATCTATGTAGGGTAAACTATTTCTGTTTGGATAATAACTTAATGCGCCAATGTTTTTATCTGCCGTTTCTATGGTTCTATTGGCATCAAATAAGTTTTCGTATTTTTCGGTAATGTGCTTGCCATCTTGTATGTACTCGGCACCTGCTTTGCCTGCTAACACTACATTGCGTGGGTTCCAACTTATTTTATAATGCCAAGGGTTATCATCGCTCTCGGGTGCTACCAAGCCACCGCAATGGCTTTCAAAAGAAGTTATTTTTCCTCCTTTGGCTTTTGTGTCATCTATTATTTGCATGGCGCTCATGTGGTCTATACCTGGGTCAAGCCCCATTTCACAAAGAAAAATAATGCCTTTGGTTTTTACTTCATCGGCCAACAATTTTATTTGATCATCAGCATAAGAAGCGGTGAGTAAATGCTTGCCATATTGTACACAATTTTTTGCAATATGAATATGCAAAAATGGCGGCATCATAGAAATAACCAAGTCGGTATTTTTTATCAACTCTACCCGTAAAATATCATTGGTAATATTGGCTTCAATAGCGGTGGATGAAGAATGCTTTTTTGTTTTTTGTTCTATGAGTTTTTTATCGGCATCTACAATGGTTACATGCCAATTATTTTCAGCGGCATTTTCTATTAAATATTCTATAAGTACAGAGGCAGATTTTCCTGCGCCGAAAAGGAGTATGTTTTTCAAAACTTTTTTGTGCAAGATATAGAAAAAGTAGTCTCTATTTATATGTTAAAAATAAAGAGAGAAATATTGACTCTCCATGCGTTTAATAAAGAAATATAGATGTTATTTATTATTACCACGAAGTGGTTAAATATGCATAGCTATGGGTGAAACCCATAGCTATGATGCAAATATTTTTTTGGCAACCCCGAAGGGGTTGAACCATTTTTTAGTTGACAATTTGCGAAATTGGGTATTGAACCCCGTTGGGGTTCTGTTCGTGTTAGTTTTATAACCACGGGTTTCACCCATGGTTATGGATATTAAACCCTTTCAGGTGGGGTAAAGTATAGTCTATTGCATAATCTATCACATCGATCTATTGCACAATCTCCGCTTTGGTAAAAGATGATTAAAGATTTTCTGCCCAAGAGCGGCGGGATGGGGAGTAGTACCCCACAGGAGGGAGGAACGACCGACGAGGAGTACTACAAACAGCCCGAGCAAATGCCCAACAAAGATTTGAAGCCAACCGCCTCAAAAAGAATTGTATTTATTACTACAAACCCCAAAGAGCCTGTCCCGATTTTTTTCGGGAGGTTTAATATGAGTAACCATGGGTGAAACTCATGGGCTAAACATATCCACAATACCCCAAAAACATGTGTAAAACAATCCTAAAAAACACCGTTTTTGATGCGGAAAAACGACTTAAAAACGGTACTTTCGCAACTATTAGAAAATTATGGAAAATAACGAAATTTTAGACGAAGAAAACAACGAACAGGATAAGCCGAAACCTGATAGTAATTTGAACAATAGGGGTAATATTATTCCTGTATTGATTGAAGAGCAAATGAAAACTTTTTACATTGACTACTCCATGAGTGTGATTGTAGGAAGGGCTTTGCCTGATGTGCGTGATGGGCTTAAACCTGTGCACAGGCGTGTGTTGTATGGTATGAATGAACTCAGCAATGCTAGCAACAAACCATACAAAAAAAGTGCTCGTATTGTGGGTGAGGTAATGGGTAAGTATCACCCACACGGCGATGCAAGTATATACGATACGATGGTGCGCATGGCGCAGGAGTGGAGTATGCGTTATACGATGGTGGATGGGCAGGGTAACTTTGGTAGTCAAGATGGTGATGAGCCGGCAGCTATGCGTTACACAGAGGTGCGTATGCAAAAGTTTACCGAGGCTATGATGGATGATATAGATAAAGAAACGGTGGATTTTCAATTGAACTTTGATGATTCGTTAAAAGAGCCTACGGTGTTGCCTTCTAAAATTCCACAGTTGTTGGTGAATGGTGCAAGTGGTATTGCAGTGGGTATGGCTACGAATATGATGCCACATAATTTGAGCGAAGTGGTGGATGGTTGTATTGCATATATTGAAGACAACAACATAGATATTGAGGAGTTGATAAAGATTGTGAAAGCACCCGATTTTCCTACAGGTGGAATAATATATGGCTACGAAGGTGTGAAGGCAGGTTTGCTTACAGGCCGTGGTAGAGTGGTGTTGCGTGGTCGTACAACAATAGAAACAGATAATAGAGGAAGGGATAAAATAATTATTACTGAAGTACCTTATCAAGTAAATAGAGATTCGCTTACGGCGAAAATTGGTGAGCTAGTGAGTGAGAAAATAGTGGATGGAATTAGTGATGTAAACAACGAAAGTAATAGCAAAGAGGGAACGAGAATTGTAGTAGAATTGAAGAAAGATGCGGTGGCGCAAGTGGTGGTAAATCATTTGTACAAGCACTCAGAATTGCAAACATCTTATGGAATAAATAATGTGGCATTGGTGAATGGTCGCCCACAAATTTTGAATGTAAAAGACTTGATTGTAGAGTTTGTAAAATTCCGCCACGAGGTTGTAACAAGAAGAACAGAATTTGAATTGCGCAAAGCAAAAGAGCGTGCACATATTTTGGAAGGATTTATTATTGCATTGGATAATTTGGACGCAGTTATAAAATTGATTAGAGAAAGTGCTACACCAAATATTGCACAAGAAGGATTGATGGGTAACTTTGGTATGAGCGAAATACAAGGGAAAGCAGTATTGGAACTAAGGCTGCAAAGGCTTACGGGCATGGAGATTGATAAGATTCGTGAAGAGTATGCAGAGTTGATGAAAGAGATTGGAAGATTGGAAGAAATATTGGCTAGCCCTGAATTGCGTTTTGGCATTATAAAAACAGAATTGCTAGATGTGAAAGCAAAATTTGGTGATGAAAGAAGAAGTGAAATAGAATATGCAGATGATGAAGTGAACATGCTCGATTTTATTGTGGAAGAAGATGTGGTGGTTACGATTTCGCATTTGGGTTATATAAAAAGAACTTCGGTATCGGAATATAGACAACAACGTAGAGGTGGCCGTGGTGCAAAAGGTAGCAGTACAAGGCAAGAAGATTATATTGAAAAATTGTTTGTAGCAAGTACGCATCATACGTTGATGTTCTTTACAGAAAAGGGTAGATGCTTCTGGCTGAAAGTGTATCAAATACCTGAAGGCGATAAAACAAGCAAAGGACGTGCATTGCAGAACATGATACAAATACCTGCGGATGATAAAGTGCGTGCAATAATTGATGTAAAGAATTTTGATGATGAAGAATATGTAAAAAATCATTACATCGTTTTGTGTACCAAGCAAGGTATTATTAAGAAAACAGATTTAAAAGATTTTAGTCGTCCTCGCCAAGGCGGAATAAATGCGATAAACATACAAGAAGGCGACCAATTGCTTGCTGCTCGTATGACAGATGGCAATAACGAAATAATGTTGGCAGTGAAGAGTGGTAGGGCTATTCGTTTTCCTGAGGCAAAAGTACGTAGCACAGGCCGTGGTGGTATTGGTGTATATGGTATAGAAGTAGATGAAACAAATGACGAAGTAATAGGAATGATTTGTGTGAGCAAAGATGATAAAACAAGAACGGTATTGGTTGTGAGTGAGAATGGATATGGTAAGCGTACGTTCTTAGATGACCAAGAAACTGGCGAACCAAATTACCGTGTTACAAACCGTGGTGGTAAAGGCGTGAGAACGATAAAGATTACAGAAAAAACGGGCGGGCTTGCAGGTTTGCTTGATGTAGATGAAACACAAGATTTGATGATAACTTGTGTGAGTGGAATCACCATTCGTATGGCGGTGAAAAACATTACTGAGCAAAGCCGTGCTACACAAGGTGTGAAATTGATACGTGTAGATGAAGGTGATAAGATAGCTGCTATAACATCGATAGACGAACAAGAGGAAGAAGATAACTTGGTGTTGGATGAAGTGGTTGCTGATGAAAATGCTGTTACTCCGATTGTTGGTGAGTCTGATGTTGATGCTATTGATTCTGTAGATGAGGTTGAGGAAGAGGATGGAGAAGATCTTGCTGATGATGGAGATGATGCGTAAGAATTTATTTTTTAAGTTTTATATTGTATGGCTGCCTTTAAGGTGGCCATTTTTTTGTGTAGTAGGTGCGTAAAATTCCCCTCGTCGGAGGGGTGCCCTGTAGGGCGGGGTGGGTAATTCTCGGAGGGGTCGAGGCAGTAGGCGACTAAGGTGGGT
>JANOZW010000402.1:0-2993 GCA_031429575.1 Ferruginibacter sp. | reverse complement strand
CGTTATGAATAAGCAACGTAATGTTGTTTATGGAAAAAGAAACCATGCGTTGTTTGGAGAAAGATTGGCGTTGGATTTAGACAATGCTTTCTATTCGGTAGCAGAGGGCTTGGTGCATAATTTTAAAGAAGTAGGCGACCTTGAAGGATTTAAACTTGCTGCGATAATGAACTTTGGCATGGATACCAACATTACGCAAGAAGAATTAGAAAAGTCTGCAGCACCAATGCTTTCAGAAAAATTGTACCAAGAAGCTATTGTACATTACAACAAAAAGAAAGTAGCACTGGGTGAGCAAACGATGCCGATTATTGGCAACATTCGCAAAGAGCAAGGCAACCATATAGAAAATGTAGCCGTACCATTTACAGATGGTAAAAAGGGCATACAAGCACTTGCAAATTTGGATAAATATTTAGCCACCAATGGCGGCGAGTTGGGCAACGCATTAGAGCGCAGCATTACGCTTGCTACAATTGATGATGCATGGAAAGAACATCTTCGTGCTATGGACGATCTTCGCCATAGCGTGCAAACAGCGGGCTACGAACAAAAAGACCCATTGGTTATTTATAAGATAGAAGCCTTTGCAGCATTCAAACAAATGGATGAAAAAGTGAACAAGGATATTGTAAGTTTTTTAAGCCATGCAGCTATACCACTGGAGCAAACCAATGCTGGACAAATAAAAGAAGGCAGAGAGCAAAAAACAGACATGCGCAAAATGAACATGAACAAAGCGCAAATAGATGCAGCTGGCGATGATTATGCAGCCAACCAAAATGATTACTACGACCCAAGTGGTGGTGGCGAAGCAGTGAAACAAGAACCTATACGGGTAGAACCAAAGATTGGTAGAAATGATGCATGCCCTTGTGGTAGCGGGAAGAAGTATAAGGCTTGCCATGGGGCGGGGTTGTAGGGGAATTTAAGTTTTTTAATGTAAGATTTTATTAAAGGTTGTTAGCTTAAATGTTAGCAACCTTTTTATTTATTGTGCTGTGGGGTGCGGTAATTCTGTTGAACATTTGTTCGGGCTATACGTTACAACCTACGCTGCGCTTCGGTTTTCACTTCTATCCCGCAGCTCTTCATCAGTAAATCTTTTTTCAACTTTTATTGTGTAACAGGTTGAAAACGAAATTGATGAAAAGCAAAAATGTTCCTAAAAGAATCAGTCGAAAACCACGAAGTGGTTAAGTATTCATAGTTATGGATTGACCCATAGCTATGAAAAACATTTACGCCTATATCCCTAAAGGTTGAATAAATTATTCCTCAAAAATAGTTATCATAATTTCTTTATTTAAACCTTTTACGGGTTTCGCATTTTTTTATTGTTTTGTGTTGCACCTGAGGTTACCAATCTTCAAACATTTCAGGGGTAGGAGTGCAATGTACTTTTTGAAATAAATCCACTTGTTCATACCCAAAATGCTACACTTTTACAATTATATTTTATCACCAAAATTTATAAAAAAGAATCATTTTTCATTTTATAATGCATAAAACCAACACTGTCAAATTTTATTTTAGAAATAATAAAAGGAAAATCTATTTGCCACCAAAAACCAACGGATGATAAACCCTCTCCGCCTTTTTATAAACCTCTGCCTTATCCAATGTCATCGGTTTTGTTTGTTGTTTTAAATACATCTCTACTTGGTCGTCAAAATGTTTGCTGCCAGGTTTTGCACTTGCGCCATACATATTTATAGTTTCTATTTTTGGCAAACCTTCTTTGGCAAAACGTACAAACATTATTAATCCATCACCACCAATCGATTTTAGTTTGCCATTTTTTATTGGTGCTGTCCATTGAGGAGAAAGCACATCAGGGAAGCCCCAAAGTGACCATTCTTTATCGCCACGCACCAATTTTTGTAAGTCGCCCAATGTAATATCTGTGTTACCAAAATTTGTTTGCATGTAATCTTGTATATGCTTATAGGTTTCTACAGCTTCTAGTTTTGTAATAGCTCTTGGTGCTTGGCCTAATAATATTTTTTTTGTATGCTCATAAGTGAGTAAAAATATAGCAGCGCCCTTACTGTCTGTATTGCCAAGCTTATCCCAATTTTTAAAAGTGGTTATAAGGTTTATATATTCAGGATAATCTTTTTCGTTTAGCAAAAACATACTATCCAATTTGTACCAAAATTGCAATTGTGTTGGTAATTGTTTGTCAAACTTTATGGCTTTTAATTTTTCGTAACTCAGTTTTTCATTTTGTGGAAACAGTTCCATAAAACGTATGTTTCTATTCAAACTATATTCTTCCCACCCATCTTGTTTTGCAAATGATGATGCCTTTAAATTATCTGCAGGCGCTGTAGCTTAAAAAGAAGAATGATTGGTGTTAAACAAAAATCCACTTTTTGGATTTACGTATTGTGGCAGTGTGTTTAGTTTTCTAAATTCTGTCCATAATGTGGTAGAAGTATTACCAGGTAAGGTTTTTCGCCAATCGTAGCCGCTAGCACGTATAGGCATGGCAGCATTGTTTATGTAGAAAATGGTATCGTGTTTGTCGGCATACATAATATTAAACATGCTTAACTCTTGCTTGTTTAGTGCAGCATAAAATTCTGTGTAGTTTTTTGCTTTGTCCATTTGGTACCATTGGTCTAATGCACCTATTTTCATATTAGCACCAAGCCGCATACTAAAAAAACCGATTTTATTTTTCATGGTAGCGCCATACTTACTCCAATAAATTTTTCTTTTTATGGCAATCGGAATTCCTTTTATGTGCAGCTTTATTGTTTTCACTTCAAGATCCACCCACTGCCCATCAAATTTGTATTGTATTTTATTATCGGGGTTCATTTCTAATTGGTACTCATCAAATCGATCGCAAAAATTTACGGTGTGTGCCCAACCTAAATTTTCGTTGGCTCCATGTAGTATGCAAGGCGCTCCTGCAAGCAAACCTCCAGTTATATTCAAACCTTCTTCGCTACACAAATGTGCTTCGTAAAACGATTGTGGGC
>JANOZW010000401.1:0-14040 GCA_031429575.1 Ferruginibacter sp. | reverse complement strand
TAAACCTGCCACCAAACAAAGTATTTACCACATCTATAGCTACATAATCAGGATTGTTTCGGCTAATACCCGGTGCCCCAATATAAAAAGTAGTTTCTTTTGCATCGTCTTTATTTACCAATAGTACTCTATTAGTTGTTTGTGCAGCAATAGGTTTTGCTGCAAGATTTATTTGAGGTTTTATCCCTTTTTTCCAACCTGCAAATAAACTAGAAAGCAGGATTTTCATTTCAGCAATATTAAAATCTCCTACTAATGCAATGGCAGAACCTTCAGGCAAATAATTTTCTTTATAAAAGTTTTTTACATCTAGTACGGTAAGTTTACTCACTGTTGATTTTGTGCCTTGTATGATGTTTCCATACACATGATTACCATACATAAACTTATCAAAATATGCCGGCATGATGGAGCGTGGACTTTCTTTTTGCTGATCTAATTGTTGTAATAATTTCTTTTTTTCTTTATCAAATTCTATTGCATCAAAAACAGGGTCTAACAAAACTTCTTTTACCATTCCTAGAATTTTAGCAAGATCTTTGCTGGCAAATTTAGAAGATAACCCCGCAGATTCTTTAGAAGCAAATGTGTTTATATACGCTGCATTAAAATCCAATGTTTCATCTAGCTTGGTTTTAGTAAAAGATTTTGTGCCGTGCTTAAGTGCAGTAGCCGTTAAAGATGCCAAGCCTGCTTTATCTCCATCGTATATAGCGCCAGCAGGAAAGATGGCAGATAAACTTATCACAGGCACATCTTTTTGTTCAGCTAAATAAATCGTTAATCCATTTGGCAATATAAATTTTTCATATTTTGGTAATGTATAACCTTGGGCATACAATTTTCCTAAGCTAGCGCAAATGCAAAAGGCAATGATAAAAAGTTGTTTAATATATTTCATGTTGTTTTTGTTAATTTATTAATTATTTAGTAAGGTTATGTTATAATGTAGAAGGTTTAGAAGTTTAGCTTATGCACTAAATTTTAAACGCTAATAATTCACTAAAAGTTATTTCATTTAATCTTCTACAGATGCTTTTAACACACCTACTGTTCTTGCACTCTTTATAAAATATTTTGTAGCTACTCTTTTTACATCTGCAATCGTAACTTTATTATACGCTTCTGGTGCATCAAACATTTTTTTATAATCACCAAAGAAAACTTCATACGTACCAATGTTATTAGACTTACCATTTATGGTTTCTATTTGGCCGTAAAACTCCATCAGCTTTTGATTTTTTATTTTTTGTAGCTCCGTAGCTGTTATGCCATCTTTTTTTATTTTTTCTAATTCCTCATAAATAGCTTTTTCTAAAATTAGTTCATTTACTTTTTCGCTAGCTACTGCATAAATATTAAATAAGGTTGGGTCAAAACTTTGCCCATACCCTGTAGATACTTCAGAAGCAATTTGTTTTTTATCTACCAAAGCACTATACAAACGAGAAGAATTTCCATTGCTTAAAATATCACTTAAAATTACCAACGCATAGTAATCTTCGTTTTTCACCTCGGGTGCTTTGTAGGCTATATTCAAATATGGTGTACTCACATCTCTTTTTACCGTTATTCTTCTTTCGCCAATTTGTGTAGGCTCTACAATATTTACTTTGGGTGGTGCAGGTTGTGCAGGTATTGGCTGTATGTATTTTTCTGCTAGTCTTTTTACTTCATCAAATTTTACGTTGCCAGAAACAACGGTCACACAATTATTAGGCGCATAATAGGTTTTAAAATAGCGCTCCAAATCGGTTTGCTTCCAATTTTTCATATCATCTTCATACCCTATAACAGGCCAGTGGTATGGATGCTCTAAAAAAGCAGTAGCCCCTACAGATTGTGTAAGTATTTCCCAAGGCGAATTTTCTAATCCCGTACTTCTTTCACTCAATACCACTCCACGCTCACTCTCCACCATTTTAGGGTCTATGCTAAGGCTTGCAATTCTATCGCCTTCTAAATCAAAAATCACTTCTGTGGCAGACGATGGAAACCAGTTGGTATAAACCGTTACATTTTCTGTAGTGTAGGCATTGTTTGCTCCACCATTAAACTCCATGGTTCTATCAAACAATTTTGGGCCATATTTTTTGGCGCCATTAAACATCATGTGTTCAAAAAAATGCGACAACCCTGTAATACCTTGGTACTCGTTTCGAGCACCAACTCTATAAAACAAATACATGTTTGCATTGGGTATAGAATTGTCTTCTATTACTAAAAACTTCATCCCATTGGTAAGGGTAAATGTTTTTACATCGCTTGCTTTCATTTGTGCACTTAGGGAGTAGCTACAAAATAGCAGGATGGGTAAAATAATCTTTTTCATGTGTGTTTTTGTTTAAAATAATCTATTTCAAATATAACTAAATAACATTGAAATAATAATAATTTTTGATACATGGTAAATGAAATCTATTTACTTCTCTTTTTCTTTCCTTTATTTTTCTTAATAAAATTATAAGCAATATTAAGTTTGTAATTTCTTGTTTTTGTAAAACTATAATTCTGCAAAATAAAATTACTTCCATAAGTATATGTAGTGTTTTGCTGAGAAGTAAATGGATCTACCGCATTAAACGTAACGATAATCATTTTCTTAAAAAACTTTCTTTGCGCACTAAAATTCATACTCACATTGCTTCTTACAGTACCCTGTGGGTTAGCAAAACGATTATATGTAACACCTACTCCAAATTGTACAATATCTTTTGGTATGTAGCTCCCATTTATGTTAGAGGTAAAACTTCCGCCATCTCTATAGCGCAATATGAATTTATCAAAATCGCTATACACATTATAATTATATCCCGCACTTGCACCAATTTTTGAATTTTTGGCAAAGGTATAAGCACCCCAAATACTTGCTTCATACTCTTTTCTATTGCTTATGTTTTCATAAGTAATAAATGTTTTACCATCTGGCTGTAATGTGCGTATGGGTGCGTACAAATTGAGCAATGCATTATACCCTACACTGGCATTGTAATTAAATTTCTTAAATATTTTACCAATAGATGCATCAAAATTATGGGCATAAAAAGGCAATAAATATGGATTGCCAAAACGAGTATTGTATGGGTCAGCTATATCCACAGCAGGATTGGTTTCATTAATACCCGGACGCTGCAAACTTTTTTTATAACTTAATGAAAGGTTATAGTTGTTATTCCATTTTTTTGTAATTAATACAAAAGGCAAATAGCTTACATACGTTTTATTAAACTTATTTGCTAATGAAATATGGTTAAACCCTTGCTGCGTATGCTCTACCTGAATACCTGCAGTTGCAAATACATTAACAGATATCCTATATTTTAACGCAGCTCGTAGTTGCAATATTTTTTGTAAAAAATAAAACTCATTATCAAAACCAAGCTGTGGCAAAATAATATTTGCAGGCTTTTTTAAATACTGTGCATCTAAATCATTGTAACTATTATTGCTTAAAAAATTTATACCTGTACTAAAAAAATATTTACCACTATCAAAAGACTTATCGTAATTAATACGCAATGCATAATTTTTTGATCTATTAAAATTTTTTTGAAACTGAGTGGAATCTATACCTAATAGAAATCTATTTAAACCATAAAATATTTGATAAAAATCTCTTTCGTTTTTATTATTAGAATAAACAAACCCATTTGCAATTTTTAAAGCGCCGGTATTGCTCTTATTTTTCCACAAATAGCTGTTACTAATGTTAATCGTATTATTGTTTATATCAGATATAATTGCTCTATCATTAAACTTATAGGCTATCAGTTCCCTATTGGTATTTGCAAACTCACTAAACGTATTATTATTTCCAATATTTGCATTGTAGCTTACTGATAAATTTACACTATTACGTTTGTTAAAATCGTAATCTGTATTCCATCGTATAGTAGGTTTAAAACTTTTATTGGTATAATTACTTACAGCATCTAAATAATTAGAAGAATCTGTATAATTGTTTTGCCTCCTATAATTACCATTACCAATAAATTTATTTTGTGATACTGCAATATTGAGTTGTGTAGAAATTTTATTTTTCCTATAAGAGCTGGCAAAAGCAGTACCTACTTCTCCCCTAGTACCATAATAAACATTTGCCCTTAGTGTAAAACCTACTTTGCCTTTTTTACTCACAATATTTATTACACCCCCTCGCTCGTTAGCATATTGTGGTGGCGGGTTTGTCATTACCTCTATCTTATCTATAAAACTACCCGGCATGCTCTCCAGCATTTCTTGCAGTTGTTTAGCATTTAGTTCTACAGGCTTATCATCAATAAGTATTTTTACTTCTTTCCCTTTAAGTAAAATTTTTCCTTCAGCATCTATTGTTACCAATGGTGTTTTTTGTAACAACTCATTTACATTGCTCGAATTTGCAGCGGCTGTTTCACCTACATTGTAAATAATTTTACCATCTTTATTTTCTATTAATGGGCGTTCTGCATATACAATTACTTCTGTTTCCGTTATTGCCTTGTTAGACAATATTATTTCATTTAAGTTAAAATCCATACGCTCTTCCCGCAAATAAATGCTATCTATTTTTTTGGTAGTAAACCCTACACTCGAAATTTTTATTGAATAATAATTTGCAACAAGAGAATCAAATTCAAAACTGCCATCTTTATCAGATAGAATAACAACACACTTGTTTAAAGAATTTATTACACACAATTCTACCGTTGAATAAGGTAAGGCCTTATTTTCTGATTGAAAAACAGTGCCAGAAATATTGCCTGTAGATTTTTTTTGTGCAAACGATGCCAAGTTAAATGACAGCATTAAAAAAGTAAATATTTTGCAGAAGTGTTTCAATACATGCAAAATAATATTAAAGTATCATAAAAGAAATATTAGTTTGTCGTAAATTTAAATTTACAAAACGGTATTATGTTATGCATACCCTTAAAAGGAATATTGTAATACTTTAAACAAAATATCACCCAAAAGTGGTATAGTCACAACCAAACACTACAGTTAGCTTTGCTTTTAAATACAAAATGATTTTTATTAGGAAAGTCCCCCCTCACAATCTTAATTATTTATACGCCATTTAATGTGATACATAAAATGTTTTGTTATTGGAAAATTTTAGCAAGAAAAAATGACTAACAATAAAAAAGATTTCTTTTTCATTTTTATAAGAAATAAATAAACCAAATACATACCGACAATTACCACATACACAATGCACACAACCATCTGCAAAAGTGAAGTATAATGATTTTGGTAAGCGTTTATTTTTATAAAAATATTCGATATAAAAAAAGTAAATTTTTTTAAAAAAAAATAGTATTTCATTGCTTTTCATTTAAACACAAAGTGATTTTGCACAACAATAATAGCGAACGTGTAAAAGCATTTTTTCCCCACTACCGATTAAAAACTTGTGAGAAGTTTTAATTAAAGTATTTGTACCACTTACAAAGTGTTACACTACTTTCTGCATAGTATTATTTAATAAAAACAACATAAATATTTAATCAATAAAACAAAAAAACATCATGAAAAAAAATGTAATTATTATCGCCTTATTATTTGTAGCTATTATTTTTTCGCTACCGAGTTGTCAAAAATCAGACATCATAGCAGGAGAAAATGGAAAAGATGGCAACACGATGATATCAGGGGCAGGCATACCTGGTAATAGCATCGGAAAAGTTGGCGATTTCTTTGTAGACACCATTGGCAAAGTAATGTGGGGACCAAAAAATGCAACAAATTGGGGAGCAGGTATTGCACTAGTAGGCCCTACTGGACTTCCAGGAAAAACAATGATGAGTGGAGTAGGCGCACCTGCATTTGCCATAGGTGCTGCTGGAGATTTTTATTTGGATGTAGCTGCAAAACAAATGTATGGTCCTAAAACTGCGAGTGGATGGGGAGTGCCTACAACATTAGTTGGGCCTACTGGAGCTACAGGCGCAACAGGGGCTACCGGAGCTACGGGCGCTACGGGTGCTACAGGCGCTACTGGTGCAGCAGGTACGCCAGCTCAAGTAATATATTCTCCATGGATTACATCGCCATACAACTCTCGTGATACCACTGTAGATGGTACTTGCCTTAGAATAAGACACCTAGATGCACCATCTCTTAGTAATTTAATATTAGACAGAGGTGTAATGATTACTTACATGAGAGTAGGCTCTATTGGACCATATATGTTACCATACACAAGCGATGCTGGTGGGGCTACTAATATGGTGAACTGTATTTATAACCAACAAAAAATATTTGTGTATCGTCATACTTTTAATACATGCAGATTTAATAGTGGTATTGCAGAAGCATATCCTGGGCAACCTGTATTGGTAAATCTTCCACAATCTTTAGAGTATAGATATGTATTTATTCCTGGTTTAATATCGGGTGGTAGAAGTGCAAATGCAGCACAGCAACAAGATTTGCATCATGTAATATTACCTGGCCAAACAAATGCAGTTGATATAGCTAGCATGACATATGCAGAAGTTTGTAATTTGTTGGGGATAGCGCAATAAGAATCTAAGATTTGATATGTATGATTAAATGCAATGAGTAAAAAATCTCACTGCATTTTTTTTATTTAACATGTTGGTTCTGCATAAAATTCATCAAATTCCTCTTAGCCCCATTCTTTAATTTTTTTCTATAAAATCCTGCCCATCCTAATAACCAGCCAGAAAAACCCATGGCTTGTACACTCCATTTCGCCAAACTCCAAGCATCGCTATGTTCTATTATAAAACCATTTTCTATTTTCATGTGGGCTTTTATTCGATTTACAACTTGCCTACCAGTTTTAGAAAAAGTATAAGTAGCACACCAGTTGCAGGTATAGTATCCTTCTTCCAAATTTTTTATGCTATCAAACGTAAGCGAAAAGTTTTTAGCATTTGTACAAAGCATTTGCCACATGGCTTTTGCCTCATCTCCACGAAGTAAGTCAAACATAGGGTCATAAAACGCTACATTGCTACTATAGCAAGCATTCATGCTGGCATAATCCAATTGTTGAAATGCTGTAAAAAACTTTTCTATCAACCTTTCGTCATTATTCATAGTAAACCGATTTTGTTTTATTAAATTTGAACATATAATATTAAACTTATGCGCAAAATACTATCTTTTATTGCTTTTATAAGCATTTCTTTTTGCACTACTGCACAAGAAATAAATGAAACTTATTTTAAAGAACATTACACAAAAAAAGAAGTGTACATACCTATGCGGGATGGCATAAAATTATTTACGGCCATTTATACACCGAAAGATAATACAGAAAAGCGTGCGTTTTTAATGACTCGCACCCCATACTCTTGCGCCCCGTATGGAGAAGATAAATACCTAGGTATTTGGAGTGGGTACAGAGCTGCATATGTAAAAGAGGATTACATTTTTGTAATGCAAGATGTGCGTGGCCGCTACATGAGTGAGGGCGTATTTGAAGATGTAAGACCATTTAATAAAAATAAAAAAGGCAATGAAATAGATGAAGCCAGCGACACCTATGATGCATTGGATTGGTTGGTAAAAAATGTAGAAAACAACAATGGCAATGTGGGTATATTTGGCACATCGTACCCTGGGTTTTATAGTACAGAAGCTGCACTAAGCAATCACCCAGCATTAAAAGCAGTATCGCCCCAAGCGCCCGTTACCGATTGGTTTATTGGCGATGACTTTCACCACAATGGTGCTTTTTTTGCTATGGATGGATTTGGATTTTACTCCACTTTTGGGAAACCCCACCCAAAGCCTACACAGGGTTATGGCACTGGATATAATTTTACAATAAAAGATAATTATAAATTTTATGTAGAAAATGGCACACCAAAAAACTTGGCAAGAATAATTGGAGATAGTATAAAATTTTGGCACCAAATGATAGAGCACCCAAACTACGATGCATGGTGGCAAGCACGCAATGCACGCAATGGATTGTACAATGTAAAACCTGCCATGCTTTGGGTGGGTGGTTTATTTGATGCCGAAGATTGTTGGGGTGCATGGAATGCATATAAGGCTTGTGAAAAACAAAGCCCTACCACCAACTCAAGCATTGTAATGGGGCCTTGGTACCATGGGCAATGGAGTAATGAAGGAAGTTTTTTGGGCAATGCTAGATTTGGTAGCAATACATCAGAATATTATCAAACAAATATAGAAGTGCCTTTTTTTAATTATCATTTAAAAGGAAAAGGAACAGTGGCAGACATTGCAGAAGCCAATATATTTTTTACAGGCCAAAATGAATGGAGGAAATTGAAACAATGGCCGCCTTTAGAAGTAGAGCAAAAAAAATATTATACCTCATTTAATAATCAATTATTAAATGAAGACCCTCTAACTAAAGTAGAATTAAAAGGTTCAATATATCCTATACAATTTTACGAATACACTAGCGACCCTGCACACCCTGTGCCATATACAGAAGATGTACACAATAGGCGTACACGTGAATACATGACGGATGACCAACGTTTTGCTGAGCGCAGGCCAGATGTATTAACGTTTAAAACAAGTATTTTAGAAAACGATGTAACGGTCGCTGGCGCTGTAATTGCCGATATTGCTACGTCTATTTCTACTACCGATGCAGATTTTGTGGTAAAAATAATTGATGTTTTTCCAGATGATTTTGCTTATGCAGGTGGCGTAAAAGGCAATGGGAAAGAATACCCAATGGGTGGTTATGAAATGCTTGTGCGTGGCGAAATTATGAGAGGGAAATATAGAAATAGCTTTGAAAAACCAGTGCCATTTATACCCAATAAAATTACGAATGTAAAATATGCATTGCCAGATATTGCACATACATTCAAAAAAGGGCATCGTATTATGATACAAATACAAAGTAGTTGGTTTCCGCTTGCAGATAGAAACCCACAGCAGTTTTTAAACATTTATAAAGCAGAAGAAAAAGATTATATAAAATCGAATATTAAGATTTACCACAGCGGAGAAAATAAAACAACATTTATTTTACCAATACTTAAAAAGTAAAAAATTAGTACCTTTAGCCAAAATATAAAAATTCATTATTATGGGAATGGTATATGCTGAAATAGAATTGACAAATGCGGAAGATTTAGGACTAGCAAGAAGACATATTATTGGTGAAGAAGAAATTAAGCGTATAAATGTAAGAATGCTTGCAGATAGTGGTGCATATATGATGGCTATTAATGAAAGTATTCAAGCTCAGTTAGAACTTCCATTTATTGAAAAACGAAAAGCAGTAATGGCTGATAACTCTATACGTGAATTTGATGTTGTTGGTCCTATAATGGTAAAATTTAAGAATAGAACAGGAATTTGTAATGCATATCTTTTAGAGGGAAATTCTGAACCATTATTAGGTGCAATTCCTATGGAAGAACTTGATGTTTTAATACATCCATTAAGGCAAGAATTATTAGTAAATCCCGAGCATCCAAATTATGCTGTACTATATATGAAGTAGTTAATAAATTTCCAGTCCCAAATTTCTATTACAGTTCAATAATACAAAATGAAGAAAATACTTTTAATGGCAACACTGATTTGCCAATTAAATTCTTTTGCCCAACCAAAGCCAAATTTTGTAAAAGAAAATTATACAAAAATAGATACCAACATAGTAATGAGAGATGGTATAAAATTAAAAACCATCATTTACATTCCAAAAGACGGGACGCAAAAATACCCATTTTTAATAGAGCGAACACCATACTCTGCTGGGCCATATGGAGACACTACTTACGCAAGCAGGATTGGCCCAAATACAAATTTAATGAATGAGAAATATATTTTCGTATATCAAGATGTGCGTGGGCGCTACATGAGCGAGGGTGTAAACTTAGAAGTAACACCACATATTGCCAATAAAAAAACCAACAAAGATGTGGATGAAAGCAGCGATACGTATGATGTCATAGATTGGTTGATAAAAAATATTAAAAACAACAATGGTAGAGCAGGCTTGTATGGTATTTCATACCCTGGGTTTTATGCAACAGCAAGTTTGCCAAATGCACACCCAGCTATAAAAGCAGTAAGCCCACAAGCACCAGTTACAGATGTGTTTATAGGCGATGACGCCAACCATAATGGTGCTTTTTTCTTAATGGATAATTTTGGCTTTATGAATTATTTTGGTAAAGAAAGAAAAGGCCCTGTAGCAGATTATGGTAGCCAAGTATTTGATTACAAAACAAAAGATGCGTATGATTTTTTTTTAAAGCTTGGTCCAATAAAAAATACACAATCCTCAACATATTACAACCACAAAAGTTATATATGGGATGAATATTTGCAACACGACACCTATGATAAATACTGGCAAGCCAGAAATATTCGTACGCACTTAACCAATATCAAACCTGCCGTAATGGTAGTTGGTGGTTGGTTTGATGCAGAAGATTTATTTGGCGCAATAAATACTTACAATGCCATAGAAAAACAAAACCCAATAAATAAAAACCATTTGGTAATGGGGCCATGGACGCATGGTGCATGGGCTGGTGGCAATTGGAGTAAATTTACTTCACATGATTTTGGCAGCAATACAAGTAAATATTATCAAGATAGTTTGGAAACAACTTTTTTCAATTTTTACTTAAAAGATAAAGGCAATTTTAATGCAGCCGAAGCAACTGTTTTTGAAACAGGCAGTAACCAATGGAAACATTATTCCACTTGGCCGCCTGCACAAAGTAAAGCAACAGATTTATATTTAATTGAAAATAAAAAAATATCTCAAAATAAATCTACCACTACAAATAATTTTACTGAATATGTAAGCGACCCAGCAAATCCGGCACCTTACACTAAAGCTGTACAAGGCAATAGAAACAATGGTTACATGGCCGAAGACCAACGTTTTGCTTCTGAAAGGAAAGATGTAATCTTTTTTGAAACAGATTCATTAGCTGAAGATATTACCCTTGCAGGAAAAATAATTGCTGACTTGCAGGTAGCGATAACAGGTACCGATGCAGATTTTATTGTAAAACTAATAGATGTATTACCTAGTAATGAAGTTGCTCCATCTTTTGTGCCAAAAACAGTTGTAATGGCAGGAATGCAGCGGCTTGTAAGAGCAGAAGTAATGCGTGGAAAATTTAGAGAAAGTTTTACGACCCCAAAACCATTTGTACCAAATAAAATTAGCAATGTAACATTTGATATGCCTGATGTATGCCACACATTTAAAAAAGGGCATAAAATAATGATACAAATACAAAGCAGTTGGTTTCCATTAGTAGATAGAAATCCACAAAAATTTATGCGCATACCAGATGCTGATGAAAAAGATTTTCAAAAAGCTACGATAAAGATTTTTCATGACAAGATAAACGCAAGTAAAATTATTTTACCAATATTAAATAAATAACATAAAAAAAACCGTTCAAATATTTGAACGGTCTTTTAAAATGATACATATTTTTTGAAATATTATCTAAAAAGTTGACCTCTAATTTCTCCTGCAGGAAAAGTAGAAGAATGAATATTAACGTAATATAAGCCTTTCATTAAATCATCTTCTTGAGCAGCTGTAAGCGGTGTAGATGTATAAGTCACAACGCCAGTTGTGTATGGTCCAGCAAATGGAAAAATAACCCCGCCACTAACACCTGCAGCACCCCTATGAATGTGCATGTTATTTGCGTTTAATCCCGAAAAAGTTGTTGTCATAGATAAGACTTTAGTGATCGTGTTGAAAGTGGCGTTCGTAAAGCCTTCAGCTTTCGATAGATTTGCTGGTACTTCATTTGATCCTTTTAAAACCGCACCAAAAGTTAACATAGTTGATACACCTGGTGCCGGAGGTGTAACAGTTGGGTCTTTTTTACAAGAAGTTGCAAATAAAACCAATACCAAAAGAATTCTTAAGTCGATAATTTTCATGACAGTTATATTTTAATTATATGATTGATAATTGAAGTTACTTAATAATCGATAAATAATGCAAAATAGTTGCCCAATTTTTATAAAATACGAAGAATTTATAAATATCGAAATTATTGTGCATTGACATTTCTCAAAAAAATAAGCGAATATGCTGCTTAAAAAAAATGATAAAAAGATATTAAGCTATAGCAAACGATTTTTTTTAAACATTTTTACTTAAAGTTTGCTCCTAATTATAATTTATCATAAAATAGATATTTTCAAGTATTCAAAGTATGTATAACAAACTAAAAAGTTGCTTTAACAGTATTTTAGAATAATTATAGAAGCCAAGACTTTTTTTCGTTGTATATTTGCGCCGCAATAACAATCTTTTAGGCAACAAACTGCTTCATTTACTACTCTTATATTGCATTTATCCCTGTTCGGCTTTTCCCGGTTAGACTTTGATGGATTTTTACTTAGTGAAATAAACACAGACATATGAAACAAGAAACAATGGGGGTTGTTATACCCATTAACAAAGAACAGATGAAAGAACTAACAAGAGAAACAAAAGAAACACTTGCAACCAATGTAATTGGTAAATCAGCAGGTAATCGTGCGTTTGGCTCGGTAGATTTGTGGAATTCTAGAAAAAATCAACGTACTACCACTTCTATGAGAAGGTGGTTTAACTAATAAATGATTTATAGAGTAGATTTTCTTTCAAAAGCATGATTCGTCATGCTTTTTGTTTTATATACATCAATTATTAACATATAATATCAAGTAATCTTCTAATAATCCATTGTTTACTATCTTTTATTGATAGTCTTTGTTTAAATATCGCAATAATAATATCTATTACACGTTTATTGATGGCTAAACTTTAAATATTTTTTTGCAAAATATATTTTGTACAAAAAATATAGAAATAATGCATTTCAAACGTTTGATATTATAATTCAGTCATACCATTGTCACATTTAGAAATACAGAAAGTTTTCTTAATTATATTGCCAGCGATTTACCAGAACATCCTATAAAACCATGAATACTCATTTACTCGAAATACAAAATCAAATAATTTCCTTATTGGAAACGGCTGATGCTATTAGGGTAAAAAATCCGAAAGAAAGTATTGCACTTGCCAAAGAGGCATTAGAAAAAAGCTCAAAAAATAACATACAACTTTTAGTAGCAAAAAGCCTTACCAAATTATCTTTTTATTTAATGATAAATGGAGAATACAATCAATCATTACCTATTGCAAATGATGCCCTTTTTCTTTGCCAAAAAATAAATGATGAACAAGGATTAGCCGAAGCAAAATTTACATTGGCTAGCATTTACTATAAAACAGATAATTTACAACTAGGTTTAAAATACCTTGTAGAGGCAATATTTGTATTCAAAAAAAATAACAATTATGTGTACTTGTCTAAGGCTTGCAAAGCATTAGGCACAATTTATGAATATTTTGGTGATGAAGAAAACGCCATTAGATCTTACGATTTAGCCATTGATGCAGCTAGAGAAATAGGCGATAGCAATATGAAAACAAATGCGTATAATCCTTTATCAGGTTTATACTTAAATCAAAATAATATTGAAAAAGCAAGCTATTTAATTGAAAAAGCAATAGCGCAAAAACAAAAAACTGGAGATGTTCGTGGCATTGCTTTTTCCTATTATGGTAGAGGTAAAATTTACTTAAAAACCAGCCAATACGAACTAGCTGAAAAGGATTTACAACAATCGATAGATATACACTCAGAAATGGGCGAAATACTCGGCTTAGGATTTTCTTACCAAAAAATGGGTGTTTTATTTGAAGTACAACAACAATATGAAAAGGCAAAAGAAATGTTCTTGAAAGCCTTTCATTTAAGTGAAAAACACAATATTAGAATGGTAAGATCAAAAGCTTGTTTGAGTCTCTATCAAATTTTAAAAAGACAAAATAGTAGCAATGAAGCCATGTATTTTTTGGAGCAATACCACGAAGATATAGGTACGCATGTGCAAGATCATACACATCAAATTGTAAATAGCTACAACATCATACACATTATGCAAGCAAAGGCAGCGGAAGATAAAGCGCAGCTAGAAAAGCTTGAAATGATAGAAAAAAACAACAGAGCAGAAACGGCTGTAAAAGTAAGGCAAGATTTT
>JANOZW010000400.1:0-14627 GCA_031429575.1 Ferruginibacter sp. | reverse complement strand
ATCATGAAAAATATTTCATTACAACTTAGCACTTTTCTTATTTTTTGTACGGTAATGCTCTCATCTTGCAGTGCAATAGAAGGCATATTTAAAGCGGGCATGGGCGTTGGCATATTTATAGTAGTAGCCATTATTGCGCTTATTGTATTTGTAGCCATGCGCTTTGGAAAGAAGAATACTTAGAAAATTATTAAAGTACCCCTTATACTTTTATCAATGGAATACAGTTATATTAAAATAGAGGATAAATTTGGTGCCATCATTTCATTTTTAAAACAACTCTCGGGAAAAGTAGAAATGATAGCTGACGAAATAGACAATGAAAATTTAAAAAATGCCATGCGCTCATTTGCTATAGAGAGCAATCAATATGCAAACGAGTTAAAGGCTGAAGTGAAGAATTTAAACTTAAATAAATCATTTGTTGATTTCAACAATTTAATAGAAGAAATAACGGAAACAAAAGTTGCTACCGTACCTATAGAAAAGGGAAAAGAAATATTGACGTTTTGTGAAAGTTGTGAAGCTTTTTTTCATAAAATGTACAATGATTTTTTAAATGATTTATTGCCAAATATTTCTTTAAAGAATATTATCAGTTATCAATTAATGGGTATTAAGTCTGCTTTCATGCGTATTAAAACATTGAACACACTTCGCTTTCACCATTGAGTAATCAATAAAAAACTATATTTTGATTGCTAATTTAAAAAATACTTTTTACGATGCCGGCCATGCAACAAAGTTTGCAGGGCGCTTTTTCAAAGAATTACTTTCACCTCCATACGAATTCAAAGAATTTTTAAGACAGTGTTATCTCATAGGCTATAAATCATTACCACTGGTGGGTATCACAGGTTTTATAATGGGACTCGTACTCACCTTACAAAGCAGGCCTACACTAGCGGAGTTTGGTGCAGAGTCTTGGCTACCAGGCATGGTAGCGCTTTCACTAATAAGAGAAATTGCGCCTGTAATTACGGCACTAATATGTGCAGGGAAAATAGCGTCAGGCATTGGCGCAGAATTAGGTTCTATGAAAGTAACTGAGCAAATAGATGCCATGGAAGTATCTGCCATAAACCCATACAAGTATTTAGTAGTTACCAGAATTTTAGCTACCACTTTAATGATACCACTGCTTGTAATATTTGCAGACGGCATTGGTATTATAGGTGGTTTTGTTGGTATCAATATTCACAGTGATGTTAACTTATTTAGGTATTTTTCTCAAGTATTAGATTCACTAGATTTTATTGATATTATTCCAGCTACGGTAAAAACATTTTTCTTTGGTTTTTTCATAGGGATGATTGGTTGCTATAAAGGGTACAACGCCGCCAACGGCACGGAGAGTGTAGGTAAGGCTGCCAATGCGGCTGTGGTGGTTTCATCACTCACTATATTTATAATTGATATGTTAGCTGTGCAAATAACAGACCTTTTTTATTAATACTTAAAATGATAGCAGCTACAAATACACAAAATAAAATTTTATCTATTGATACAAATAATCTTGTTATAGATATAAAAGGATTGTACAAATCTTTTGGCAAAAATGAGATATTAAAAGGTGTAGATATAAGCGTAAAAAAAGGAGAAAACTTAGTGGTATTGGGAAAGTCAGGTTCAGGTAAATCAGTTGCTATAAAATGTTTGGTTGGGTTGGTGAAAGTGGATGCAGGAGAAATAAACGTTTTTGGTACGGATATTACAACACTAAAAGAAAAAGAATTAAATGATATACGATTAAAAATTGGCTTTCTTTTTCAAAATGCAGCACTATATGATTCTATGTCGGTTAGAGAAAATTTAGAATTTCCTTTAAAGCGGCATTCAAAAACCATTAGCCAAAAAGAAGTAGATGAATCTATAAAAGAAATTTTAGAAAGCGTAGGACTTGTAGAAGCAATAGACAAAATGCCTTCTGAACTTTCGGGTGGTATGCGCAAAAGAATTGGATTGGCTCGTACGCTCATTTTAAAACCAGACATTATTTTGTACGATGAACCTACTACTGGTTTAGATACCATCACCTCTCGAGAAATAAGTGAACTTGTTTTGTTGATGCAAGAAAAATATAAAACGACTTCTATCATCATCACACATGATATGGCATGTGCAAAACTTACTGGTGATAGGATTGTTATTTTAAAAGATGGTGTGATAAACGCCGAAGGCACTTATGATGCATTAGAAAAAAGTGATGATGAATGGGTAAGGTCATTTTTCATTTAATAAAAATAAAAAAAATGTTATGAATAAAGAATCAGGATCTACTTGGAAACTAGGAATGTTTGTTATAATTGGATTGGCATTATTTGTAGGTACTATTTATTTTATTGGTAAGCAGAAAAATTTATTTGGAAATACTTTTCGTTTACAAACAACATTTAAAACCGTAAGTGGATTAAAAGTAGGAAACAATGTACGTTTTTCGGGTATCAATGTAGGAACTATAGATGGCATTGAATTGCTAACTGATACATCGGTAATGGTAAACTTGGTATTAAAAAAAAATGTACAAAAGTTTATCAATACTTGTGCAAGAGCAAGCATAGGTTCTGATGGATTGATGGGAGATAAAGTATTAACCATTTCTACTGGTATTGGTGATAGTAATGTGGGCACAAAAACCGCAGTAAAAGACAACGATTTTATTTTATCGAAAAATCCGATAGAGATGGAAGATGTAATGCTAAGTGTAAAAAGCAGTGTGGACAATGCAAATATCATCACACAACAGCTAGCAGCTTTTAGTTATAAGATGAATAACAACGATGGTATATTATCAAAATTGTTATCCGATAAAGATTATTCAAATAGTATCAAGAATACGCTCGCCAATTTACAAAATAGCTCGGGCGAATTTTCAAAATTTACCACAAAAATGAACAGTGGAAAAGGTACATTGGGTAAACTCATGAACGATGATAAATTGAGCAAAGCATTGGATACCACCATGGCAAACTTACAAAAAAGCACCAAAGGTTTGAGCGAAAATATGGAGGCCGCAAAAAGTAGTTTTTTACTAAGAGGCGCATTTAGAAAACAGAAAAAAGCAGTTGCAGCCGCAGCAAAAAAAGCGGAACAACAAAAAAAGAATGACCAAAAATTATTGTTAAAAAATAAGAAGGATAGCGTGCAATAATAATTTGAACAGTCATTTATACTGCATTAGCTCATTAATACATCAATAACGGTATTAATGAGCAATTTGTGTATCTAAAACTGTGAATAATATAAGATTCCAACGCAATTGTGTAATAATAAAAATGATATAAAGTGCCAACTTTAATCATACAGAACAACCAAATACAAAAATATTTTCTATTGATATAACATGATATATTAATCATGCTTATTAAATGAAAATTAGGATTACATGATGACAACAACAACAAACATTTTAAAAAAAACAGGTAAAATATTTTTATGGATATTGCTATCTGTGTTGATCATTGTAGTAAGCGCTTTTATTTTTATTAATACCACAAGTGGAAAAAAAATTGTAAGAAATCAAGTAGCAAAATACTTATCCAAAAAATTACACACTACCATATCCATCGGCAGTGTAGATTATAGTTTACCAAAGTGGCTTGAAATAAAAAATGTGTATGTACAAGATCAAAAAAAAGATACGCTTTTGTTTGGAGAAGAATTGTCAGTTGATGTAGATATGATAAAACTTATACGAGGTAACACTGACATAAAAAAAATATTTCTAAAAAATATTTCTATAAAAGTATCTCGTTCTGAAAATGATTCCGTTTTTAATTATCAATTTATTGTAAATGCATTTACAGGAAATAAAAGCACCACTGTAAATAAAGATACAGCAGAAATGAAACTTACTTTATCAACCCTAATATTTGATAATGTAAAGCTGCGTTTTAAAGATAGTTTGGTTGGCAATGATTTTAGCGCTTCCATTAAAACCCTTGAACTGAATACAAATAAATTTCAACCAGACAGATTGATTTTTGGGATTGATAACTTAACCGCTAGCAACGTACAATTTTATATGAAAAATTATAAAAAAGTAATTGAGGCCAAAACAGAAGCTGCAATAGCTAGAAATGCAAGTTCCCCATACAAATTATTTATCAATGCGAAAAATATTGATTTAAAATATATAGATTTACTGATAGACAATAAAAATACTGGAATGTATTATGCAAACAATATTGCTACGCTTTCAGGAAAAAATGTATTGTATAGCATTGCACAAGCCAAAGCTACTGCTGATAAACTTTTGTTGGATAGTGCCATTATTACTTTTGTAATGCCAAAAAAAGTAAAAGATAGTAACACAAATATTACTTCAAATAAACAACCCAATCTTTGGATATATGGCGCTAAGCAATTAGATATAAAAAACAGTTTTATAAAATACGATGATAATAATAAGCCCAACACAAAGGGTTTAGATTTTGCGCACATAGATGCCAAGCAAATAAAAGTAAATATAAATGAGTTTATTTTTTCTGCTAACAAAACAACAGGCGTAATATCACAATTTGCTTTTACTGACAAGAGTGGATTTGCTTTAGACACAACACATGCTAAAATTTTATTTACAGATACAACTTTATCGCTTACCGAATTTTACACAAAACTACCAAACTCTGTTATAAAATCAGATATACAGCTTACATATGATAGTGTAACGGCAATAATGAAAAATCACATCAATACATTTTTGTTGGCAAATGTACATACGAGCACCATTGCATTTAATGATATGTATTTATTGGCACCAGCTTTAGAAACTTCTTTTCCTAAAGCAAGTTTTGGTGGTCAATACCTCAACATAAATACGGTGGTAAAAGGAAATTTGCAACGCCTTTATTTTCCATTCTTACAATTAAGCGGTTTATCAGGCACTACTGTAAATGCCAAAGGCACTATTTACAATGTAACGGATGCAAAAAACATATCCTTTGATTTGGCTTTTGACCAAAGTAGGATTTTTAAAAAAGATTTATTAAAGTTTGTGCCGCCTGCCAATCAACAAGCGCTTGCCAACTTGCCAAATATCATTACGTTGAAGGGAAAATTAGTAGGTGATAAAAATAATATGTTAGCAGATGTACAAACAAGCGCTATAGATTTTGTTTTTACTGGTAAAGTAAATTTGAAAAACTACAGTGACCCTGCCAAACTACAATTTGATATAGCTGCGCAACATCTATCGCTTTCAAAAAAAATAATTGTTGGCTTTTTACCTCCTACCCTATTGCAAACAATAGAACTTCCACAGCAAATAGCTGCATCTGGAAAATTGAAAGGAGACAAAAATAATATTACTACTGACTTACAAGTAAATTCTAGCTATGGAAAATTAAATATTAAAGGATTTGTGAAAAACTTTAAAGTGCCCAAACAAGCCAATTATGATGTACAAATTATTACCCCAAGCTTTACCTTAGGTAAATTGATAAAACAAGATACCGTGTTGGGAAATGTAGCGGGAACATTTGTTGCAAAAGGAATTGGCTTTGATTATAAAACCATGCAATCATCTATAAAAGCAGATGTGGCTTCTTTTGGATACAACAAGTACAACTACAAAAAAATGCTGCTGAATGCAACATTACATAACGGGAAAGTAAAAAGCGATGGAAAAATAAATGATGATAATGTAAGGCTTACTTACAATCTTAATGCAAACGTAGCCAACAAATATCCAACCATAAATGCCATCATACGAGTAGATACGGCGCAATTGAATGCCTTGCATTTTACCAAAGACACTATAAATTTTTCTGTAAGTGCCATTATAAATGCACAAAACTTAAAACCACGAAGCTTAAATGCATCTTTATTTTTAGATAGTTTAAAATTACAAAATGGAAAAGACCGTTATACATTAGATACCACATCGCTGGTGGCTAGCAGCGCAAATGGTATTGACTCCATTATACTTATTGCGCCTTTTGCAAATGTGCATGCGGGCGGTGCTTTCGATTATGATAAAATTGCAACTTCTCTACAGCAATACATTAATGGTTATTATAAACTGCCAGGTTACAAACCTTCTTATATAAATATTCGCAACCAACAATTTGCTATACGTGGTGTAATAAAGCAAAGCCCCATTATTACAAGCTTTGTACCAGAGCTAGTTGGCTTTGATGACATATATTTTACTGGAAGTTATGCTTCAGCAGATACTGACTCTGCTTTAAAGTTTACTGCTACCTTACCAAAAATAATATATGCTAGCAGCAGAATAAGCAACGGCGTTATAAATATAAATGCTAAAAATGCGAAACTAAACTACAGCACAAGTTTTGATACATTAACCACCATAAGCAATGCTTTTTATGCTACCAGTGTAAGTGGTACTGCTGCAAAAGATAGCATTTCTTTTACGGCAGTTACAAAAGACATTAATAATAGAAATTGGTTTGGGCTTGGTGCCAATGCTTTTGTAAAAGAAAACAACTACTCCTTTCGGTTACAAGATAGCCTTACACTAAACTATGAAAAATGGAAAGTAGCTACAAACAATCTTATTACCTATTCGCCCGCAGGCATTGTGATAAATAATTTTTTGATTAGTAGCGATACCGCAAGTATTGCCATAAAAAGTCAACAACTTTCTCCTGATAGTCCGATTGATATTGATATAAACAATTTCAATTTAAAAAGCATTAGTTCTATCGTAAATAAGGATACTGTTTTTATTAGTGGAATATTAGATATGAAGGCAAACGTGAGTGATCTTAAAAAATCATTACCATCCTTTACTGGAAATGCAACGGTAACCAATCTACAGTTTAAACAAAACTCACTCGGTAATCTTACTTTTAACGCACAAAAAGTATCAGATAATAATGTAGCGGCTGATTTAGCATTGACAGGGTTTGGAAACGATGTAGAAGCAAAAGGAAATTATTACTTAAATGATGTGAACAAACAATTTGATGCAGACCTACAAATAAGAAAACTAAGTTTTAAAACGCTAGAAACATTTTCAAACGGACAACTGCAAAATACTGCTGGTGCAATAAATGGCAACATTAATATAAATGGAAAATTTACAGAACCACACTGGAAAGGTGCACTTAATTTTGATACCGTACAATTTGCATTGACACAACTAGGAACTTCTTATAAAATTGATAAACAAAAAATTGTTTTCGATTATCCAACCATTAGTTTTCCAAGATTTACCTTAACAGATTCTATGAACAATGCATTGGTGGTAGATGGAAATATTGTATCGAAAAGCATGATGGATTATGACTTAGGATTAAATATAAACGCAAAAGACTTTGTGGTAGTAAATGCAAAAAAAGCCATTAACAGCCAAGTATATGGTTACGCTTCGGTAAATGTAGATGTAGCCATAACGGGCAATACAGCGTTTCCAAAAATAGAAGGCGAAATTATAGTGAATGATAAAAGTGATGTAAAAATTGTATTACCACAAACTGGTTATACCAAAAATGATGGCAAAACAATTGTACGCTTTGTAGATATGGACACTTTCAAATTTGAAAAACCAAACACTGGCTTTTCTCCTGCCATTATAGCTAGTGCTGCATTTGCACAATTTTTAAATTACAATTTAAATATCGAGCTTAGCAAAAATGCAGCTCTTACCATACTCATAGATCCATCTACCGGAGATGAAATAAAAGTACAAGGCGATGCAAGACTTAATGTAGGCGTGGACCCTGGTGGAAATTTAATATTAGCAGGTGTATATGATTTAGATAACGGTTATTACGATTTGCATTACCAAATATTACAGAGGAAATTTAATTTAATAAAAGGAAGTACCATCCAATTTGCCGGAGCTCCATTAAATGCAAACATAAATATTACTGCAGAGTATATTGCCAATACGGCATCCAAAGATTTATTGAGCAATGAGGTTACGGATGTATCTCCTACCCTTGCAAATTCTTTCAACCAAAAAATACCATTTAGGGTTATACTGTATTTAACAGGGCAATTAAACAAACCCATCATAAATTTTGATATACAATTGCCCGAAGAAAATAAATTAATCAACAATGATTTAAGAACCACCATCAATAATAAGTTGGCGCAAATAAGAAACGATCCAGCATCGATAAATAAGCAAGTATTTTCATTGCTCTTGTTTGGTCGTTTTTTAAGTGAGCAAAGCAGCGATTTCTTTAAAGGAAATGGTGGTGGTTTTGATGACCTTGCTAGGCAAAGTGTAAGCCAATTTTTATCGTCTGCATTAAATGAAATAGCAGGAGATATTTTTAAAGGAATTGATATCAATCTAAATTTAAATTCCTACAACGATTATAGCAATGGTGGTAATGCACAGCGTACAGATTTGAATGTGGCGGTAAGTAAAACTTTTGTCAACGATAGATTAACAGTAAGTGTTGGAAAAAACTTTGGCGTAGAGAGGCAAGATGCAGCTGCAAAAGCATCTGGTGCAAACACTGGGTTTAAACCTGATATAACGGTTTCATATAAACTTACTGCCGATGGGAAATACATGATAAGGGCATACACAAAAAATCAATTTGAAGTAACCCTAGATGGATATGTAGTAGAAACTGGCGTATCATTTTTGGTAACCATGGACTATGATAAATTTAATGAATTGTTTAGACGCAAGAAAAAGAAATAACAACATGAAGAATATATTAGGCGCCATATTTTTAAGTACTACACTGCTTACATCCTGCAGTGTGCGCCGCTTTTTGCCTACAGGTGAAAGATTGTACAGTGGCTCTTCTATAAAAATAGAAAAAGATTCTGCTACAAGTGGCAGTAAAAAATCTTTACAAAAAACATTAAAACTAGCTGTAACTCCAAGAGCAAATAAATTTTTATTGGGACAACCCTACAAAGTATGGTGGTGGTATAAAATTGGCGAACCAAAAAAAGAGAAAGGCTTAAAAGCATTTTTAAGAAAAAAGCTTGGCGAGCCACCGGTGCTTAGCAGTAGGGTAAATGCAAAAGCAAGTGCGGAAAATATGCAATCGCTGATGGAAAATCTTGGCTATTTTCATACAACGGTACAAGGAGATACAAACCATACAGGTAGTTATTTTGTAAAAGCAAAATATACCGCACAAGTAAAACCACAATACAAACTGGCAAAGATAGAATGGGTGGGTGATAGTAGTGCACTATTTAAACAATTACAAAACAACAGCAAAAGAAACGGGCTGCTAAAAGTAGGAAACCCTTACCGACTCAGCGATATAACTACAGAAAGAGATAGATTGGATTTATTTTTAAAAACAAAAGGATATTACTTTTTTAATCCAGATTATTTAATGGCTTATGTAGATAGTACAATGGGCGATAGAAAAGTGCATCTTTATTTGAATATAAAAAAGACAATGCCAGATGATGCAAAATATGCTTACAAAATAAAAGATATACATGTTTATCCTACATACTCGCTTACGGCTACAACCTTAGATACTTCAAGAAGTAAATTTATAATATTTGATAAACTAAAAATAAACGATAGCGAAAAGAAATTCAACCCCAGCTTATTTGCAGCTACCATTACCTTTAGGCCTGGCAGTATGTACAATAGCAGGCAACAAAATTCTACGCTTAATAGAATGATTGGTTTGGGCGCTTTTAAATTTGTAAAAAATCGTTTTGAAGCTGTAAAAGATACCACACCAGTAGATACTGCTCATTTGTTAAACGTTTATTATTACCTAACTCCTGCTAAGAAAAAATCTGTGCAAGCACAGATTGATGGAAGTACAAAAGAAAATAATTTTATAGGCACCCAAATAAGCATAAATTGGAAAAATAAAAATACGTTTAAAGGAGCTGAGCAGTTAGCAATAAAGACCTATGGTGGAATTGAAAGAGCAAGAAATAATGGTATAAACATAAACAACTTAAGAGTAGGTACAGAAGTAACTTTATCAGTTCCAAAATATGCCATTCCATTTTTAAGGATAAAAGAAAATAATTTTTATCCGCCAAGAACTACTTTGCTCTTAGGATACGAATGGTTTAAGAAAGATATTTTTTTTATAAAAAATTTTTTTCGCTTTCAGTATGAATTTACTTGGAAACCAAATTTGCAAACACAGTTCACCGTAGCTCCCATTGCTCTTAGTTATTTGCAAGCTGCCAATGTAACTGACTCTTTTCAAAAAGAAATTGCTATAAATCCATCTTTATTATTATCTGTATATTCAGAAGCAGTGTTGGGTACGTTTTTTTCTTACTCCCGAACATCTAGTTTTAGGGCAAAACGAAACAAAACTTATTTTAATGCTAGCGTAGAACTATCAGGAAATATAGCGGGGCTTGTTACTGGCGCTAAAGAATATCGCTCAAAAAACATTCTTGGTGTACCCTTTGCACAGTACGCAAAGTTTGATATAGATTATCATTTTACTAGAAAAATGTTTGGCAATATTCAGTTAGCAAATCGGCTACAAATTGGTGTTGGCTTGCCTTATAACAATTCAAGATTGCTGCCATTTACAAAACTCTATACTATTGGCGGTTCTAATTCTATACGTGGGTTTCGCACACGTACCCTTGGACCAGGCATTTACAAGCCTACCGCCAATGACCAACGGTTTTTTCAGATTATTGGAGGCGATTATAAATTGCTTGGCAATACAGAACTAAGGTTGCCATTTACAAAACAACTCAGTGGAGCACTGTTTATAGATGCAGGAAATGTATGGACAAAAGACACTACCCTCTTTGGAGTACAAGGGCAGATAAGTAAAAACTTTTTAAAAGAAATAGCTGTAGCAACGGGTTTAGGAATACGATTTGATGCTACGGTTTTATTAATAAGACTTGATCTTGGAATGCCCATCAGAAAACCTTATTTACCAGATGGAGAAAGATGGGTCTTCAATAAAATAGATATCAGTTCTGCCGCTTGGCGAAAAGAAAACCTGATTGTAAACATTGCCATTGGCTTACCATTTTAAAAAAATTAATTTGAAAAAGATAGTAACATATTTATTTGTATTGCTGCTAGTAGTTGCGACTGGCACGTTTGTATGGTGGCAGTATAACAAAAAAAACGTAGTAAAAAATCAGATAGAAAATGCAGTAACCAAAGCTACGGACAATGCATATTTTATACATTACGATAGTAGTAGCATAGATGAAGTGGCTGGCAATGCAAGTTTTTACAATATTGTATTGCAATCTGACTCATTGCAAAAAATGAGTTACCTAAAAGATACTGCTGACTTACCTGCTACCCTCTTTAATGTACGTATAGAAAAATTATCGTTGGTAGGTGCCGATATACCTTCGTTTTTGAACAAAAATACTATAGAAACCAAAAGTATAGAAATTACCAAACCCATTATAACCATTATACAAACAGGTAAAGCAGAAAAAAGGAAATTTACCGCAGCAGATACGCTAGCCCTATATGAAAAACTAATAGGCAAATTTAAAAGTATAAAAGCAGGTGAAATAAACATCATAGATGCCGATGTACGTTTTACCAATAACAAAAAAATACCACAAACCACATTACAAGGAATAAACATTGCTTTAAAAAATTTAATAATCGATAGCACAAAAAACTATGATAATATCATTAGCTACTTTATTAAAGATGTTGTAGCAACTGTTAAAAAAATTGATGTCATAAATAATACTTCAGCAAAATTATTAACCTTTGAAAATACAGAATACAATGCTGTAAACAAATTCCTAAAAATTGATAAAATCATACAAACAGATATTACCTCCAACAGAAGGTTGATGCAACTTACTAAAAATAAAATTACAGGAATATCTACCAGTGCCTTCATTATAAACAAGCAACTAAAAGCAGATTCGCTATCTACCGCCGGTGGGGAATTGATTATATATAAAAAGAAAAGCGCTACCGATGCAAAAGAAACCATAGAAATGGAAAATGATTTTTTTGATGAAGCATCAATAAAAAATATTAATATTGGCAATACAAGTTTAATAATATACAATTACAACGACAAAAACGAAGCTGCGTTGGTTTTAAAAAATGTACAATTTAAGGCAGCTAATATTGCTGATGTATACTCCGGTACCAACATTATGCGCCTTGTAAGCAATAGCAATTGGAAAATATCTGGAGATGGTACCTCATTTTTTACAAATGATAAAATGTACAAAATTAATATTGGTCCTTTTGTGTTAGATAATAAAAATGGAATTACAAGTTTTAATAATTTGGATGTAATACCTACCCTATCAGAAACAAATTTTGCAAAACAATTACGTGTACAAAAAGATAGATACGATGTTCGCTTAAAAAATATAAGCATTACAAATCTTGATTTTAAGCAATTAATTAGCGATAGAATGGTTGTAGCGGATGCTGCTACTTTGTCTCCCATACTAAACATTTACAACGACAAAACAGTTAAAGAAGACCCAACCAGCAAGATAGGCAAATACCCTCAGCAGCTTTTACAAAAGCTATCCACCAATATTTATATAAAAAAACTAATAGTAAATAAAGGGTACATAAAATACAGAGAGCGGGGAGAAATTTCTAAGAACGTAGGAGATGTATTTTTTAATGATATAGCTGGGACTGTATCTAATTTTACAAATATTGATTCTTATATAAAGAGCAATAACATCATGACCGTAGATGTGACTTGCAAATTCTTAAATGTTGCCTCCATAACAACCTCTTGGTTATTGCCGCTTAATAGTAGTGATGGTTCTTTTACCATCACTGGAAAGGTTGGTACTTTTGATGCAGCAAAACTTAATGCTGTAACAGAGCCGCTAGGCTTAGCAAGCATAAATAGTGGCACAATAAATAGCTTTGCTTTTTCAATGAAGGGAAATGATGTAAAAGCAAGCGGAGATGCAGTATTGCTCTACGACAACTTAAAAGTAACATTGCTTAAAAAAGTAGAAGGTGAAGCTGAATTAAAAAACAAAGGAGCATTGAGTGCTTTAGCCAATGTATTTATAAAAAATCAAAACCCTACAAATGGCGTTATCCGAAAAGGAGATATGGCTTTTGATAGGGTAATGAATAAAACATTCTTTAACCTTGTTTGGAAAAGTATTTTTGCGGGTGCAAAAAGTTCTACAAAGTAAAAAATCATTACACTTTTTCAGTATCACTATTGTTAAACAATCCTTCTTTATAACCACGCTCTATATCCGTTACAGTTGTTGTTGGTAAAGCAATACTATTTTTGATGGTTATTAAATTTTCGTTTGAAGGTTTATCTGAAAAACTTTTTACTCTTTCGTCTATCATATTTACATACTGTGTACCTTTTTCCTTAGCAATATCTTTATTATTTTTAAAGCTATTAAATATGGCTGTACTCCAAGCTATTATTGTATCGGCATTTTTTAAGACTGTAGTTGCCACAGCAGATTTTACTTTATTTGTAACAATACCTAATATTGAATTATTGCTTCCCACTTTTAAACCATTATTAAGTAAACTACCTCCAATACCCGCAGCAGTTTTTAGTAATAAACCACCTGCACTACTTCCTTCCGTGGCATTTTTAAAAGCCGATTTTATTATATTTTTTGGCTTAAATGATTCTACCAATTCATTAAAATTATTTTTTAATGACGCAGCTTCATTTTTTTGTTTGGATTTTAGTAATGCAATTGCATCGTCTAAATCTTTTGAATTATTTATTTCCATGATAGATTTGTTTTTTTTAATTTATAGAAGAAGCTATGTTATTACAGGTCTATTTGAATAATTTACTTTAGTATTTTTTAAACTGCTAAACTCTTTTCTCATTATTTGCAAACCATCTTGCTTTGATATATTACTTGAAGTACAATAATTCTCTAAACTTTCTTCGGTACAAATAAGTTGTTGTAATAAAGGAGTATTTTCAAATTGCTTCAATGTAAAATTTATATCTTTCTTATGATGGTACACTTCTGCTTTAGCTATTGACAAAATTAGTTTTATAAGTTCTACATAATAACTTGGGGAACTTTTACCTGTTTTATTTTCCTCATAAATTTTTTTAAAAGTGCTTATAAATACATGCTCTGCACATGGTACATCGGGGCTAATTTCTAAAGCAATAGCATATAAGCTACCTGCATATTTATCATAAATGGTTTCAAAAATTGATTGGGTCATGTTGTACTTTTAATAAGAAGTACTAATTAAAATAATTCACTGTTGTTTAGAACATATTCTAATGTTTAAAAACTATTTTAGATACTTATTTTACAAAATTGCATCAATGCATAATAATAACTATTACATAAATCTTATTAAATCTTATAACATTCACAGAATTGAGAGAGAATTATTTATTTATAATTTCATAGCCAATAGATTTATAGCTAAAATTGTTAGACATACCAGCGGAGCATGCGGTTAATGCAACTATAAGGTCCATTCTTGCTTTTATTATTATATGATCACCTGCTTCGCTCAAAGGTGGTAAGGTGGCTATTTTTCCTGAATGTGCATTAATAGACACATGCATAAAAATATTAAAGCTAGTGTGAATGTCATCTTCTCCAATGCCAAATTTTTTTAAAGAATTAGCTATGTTGCCAAAGCACCCTCTATGAGGTTGTTTATGCCCGTAAATAATGGTAAACATTTCTGCACTACAAGGACTAAGCAAAAAATCGTGCCTTCCTACTGTATCTTTTACAATATC
>JANOZW010000399.1:0-3735 GCA_031429575.1 Ferruginibacter sp. | reverse complement strand
TGGAAAAACAGCGCATGATAATTTGATACATTTATTCGAACAACATCGCTTAGATATTTTGGTAGGTACACAAATGGTGGTAAAGGGTTTGGACTTTGATAAAGTAAATTTGGTAGGTGTGTTAGATGCAGATGGGTTGCTGAGTTTTGCAGATTTTAGAGCAAACGAAAGAGCTTTTCAACTCATGGAGCAAGTGAGTGGAAGAGCGGGGCGCAAGCACGAGCAAGGCAAAGTAATGATACAGGCCATGAATGTAAAACACCCAATCTTACTACTCGTACAACAACACGATTACAAACAGTTTTACGATTTTGAAATAGACAAACGCAAAGAATTTTTCTATCCACCATTTAGTCGCATGGTAATGATAACGATGAAGCATAGAGATAAAGAAACAGTAGAAGCTGCATCGCACAAATTGGCAGCGTTGCTCGGGCAAGATTTAAAACAATTTATTACTGGCCCTGCAGCACCTGTGGTTGGGCGCTTGCGCAATATGTACCTCATGGAGCTTATGATAAAACTACCTAAAGAAGTAGGCATGAGCGGCAACTACAGAAAAGTAATTCGCAATCATATAAATTTATTGGGAGTAGAACAAAAGTTTAAAAGTGTGCAGGTGGTGGTGGATGTGGATCCGTTGTAGCCCACTAAATCCCCCGAAGGGGGACTTTTGGTCTCCAATATTTTCAAGTCTATATTTTTAATTTAGTTTTGATTGATTTTTTTGTCCAAACAAAGAAGCAGCTATGGTCATCATTCCCTACACCCGTGTAGGGATGTCACTCACTTCATCGGCATACCATTATTCATCTTTTATTATGCATTAGATTGAAGCGGATGCAACCCTTGAAAAATAAAAAAATAATTATTATATTTGTATCATTTAAATTTAAAATTATGTCAGCCATATCAGGTATCACAACTAAAAAAAATGCACGAGGGCAAATAACCCACGTAACAGTTGATGTAAGAAAACATAAAGAAGTAATACCAATGTTTAATGAAATTGGGTTAATGCCGAAAACGAAGTTTCAAGAACAATGTGAAAAAGGAACTCCATTAGAAGAAGCAAGACAAGAATTATTGGCACATGTAAGAAGTTTTCCATGGAAAAAATAATACTTGACAACCTTGTAAAAATTAAACTAAAAGAACTTACAACTACACTTTTCAATGATGAATATTTTGGCTTTGTAGAAGACGCTGAAAACTATGTGAATACTATTTTAGATTTCATTTTCACAATTCCTACAATAAAACACAAACGCACTTTACATACAAAATACGGTTCCTTCTATTGCAAGTACAAACACAATCATAAAACCACTTGGTATATTGTATTTGACATTGAGGGTGATACTTACCTCATACAAAATATCACAAACAATCACTCCGCAGATTATCCCAAATTTATAAGTTGGTTGCAATACAGAAGTAATATTTGTATGTATTCCACTTTGCACCAGTTGGTAACCCACAACACCCACTCGAGAGCGCCAAGGCTGGTTTTAAAACAGCCGAACCAAAAAATCCTCCAACAATTTAATCCCACCCGTTTAAATTTCTTTCAATAATTTGCGCCATGCAATTAACCGAAAACTTTTCTTTAAAACCTTACAATACATTTGGCATACATGTAATGGCAAAATATTTTGCTGCCTTTGCAAATATCGAAACGTTAGCAGAGTTATTGGAAAATCAAAACGAACATCAACTAATCCTCGGTGGCGGCAGCAATATTCTTTTTACAAAAAACTACGATGGACTCGTTTTAAAAAACGAAATAGCAGGCATAGAAAAAATAAATGAAGACGATGCGTATGTATATGTACGAGCTGGCGCAGGTGTGGGTTGGCATGAGTTTGTGTTGTATTGCATCAATAATAATTTTGCAGGCGTAGAAAATTTGTCGCTCATACCAGGTAGTGTAGGCGCAAGCCCAATGCAAAATATTGGTGCGTATGGTGTGGAGATAAAAGATGTTTTTTATGAATTAGAAGCATACAATATAGATGATAAAAAACTCGTTAGCTTTTCTAAAAACGATTGTGCATTTGGGTATAGAGAAAGTATTTTTAAAAATAAATACAAAGGGCAGTTTGTAATTACATCTGTTACATTTCGTTTAAATAAAATTCCTGTTTACAATACATCGTATGGTGCTATAGAAATGGAATTAGAAAAGATGGGTGTACATTCATTAAGTATAAAAGCCATATCAGATGCGGTTATCAATATTCGGCAAAGCAAATTGCCTGATCCAAAACAAATTGGCAATGCAGGAAGTTTCTTTAAAAACCCAACCATACAAAATACACAATTTGAAAAATTGAAAAATGATTTTCCAAATATTGTGGGCTACCCAGTTGGAGAAACCGAAACCAAACTAGCCGCAGGTTGGCTAATAGAACAATGTGGGTGGAAAGGCTATAGAAAAAGCGATGCAGGCTGCCACGAAAAACAAGCATTGGTATTGGTTAATTATGGCAATGCAATAGGAGAGGAGATATTACAACTCAGTGAAAAAATTATCGACTCAGTAAAATTAATGTTTGATGTAGAACTCCACCGAGAAGTGAATATTGTATAAAGCGTTCCAATAAAAAAGAGAGAAACAATTCTAAAGTTCCTCTCTTTCTCTCTTTTGACCTCTTAGTATTTTCTCTTTAATTAAAATCATCCTCATTAAAATCTTCCTCACTAAAATGCTCACTACCCATATTGAGCATGCTGCCCATTAAATCTTTAAACTCTATTTTACCATCAATAAACTTTTTGCTAATAAGTGAATGCGCAGCAAGCCCGTGAAGAACAAGCTCCATCAACAATGCCGTTTCTTTTTCATTTAAAGCATTGTAATGTTTTTTTACCAAAGCGTGCAAGCCATTTACTTTGTACAACTTTTGTATTTTATCATCATCCTTTGTTTCTAAAAATAAATTGAGCGCATTGCCAGCATCAAACCAACTTGTAATGGCTTTGTACGGATTTTCCTGTGGCTCTTTTGTTTTTCTTTTTTTCAAAGTATCTGGGTCAGGAAAATACTGTTTGAATTGTGTACGAATGGCTTTCTCCAATAAGTTAAAAGATACTTGATAAGGCCCTTCTTGTTCGCCTTCATACACCAATTCTATTTTTCCTGTTATAGATGGAATAATACCATTCAAATCGCTCAACCACACATGTGTTGTAGCTTCATCATTTATAATAGCTCTACGCTCTGCTGCACTCACGGCGTTTTCGTACGCAGCAATGGTAAGTCTTGCACTCACGCCACTTTTTTTATCTACAAATTCGCTTTCTCTTGCTTCAAATGCTACTTGCTCTATCAATCTTTTTATAAGGTCACTTACTATTACTTTTTCTTTTTGTGCATCATTAATACTGGCTTCTTGCTCTGTTATTTGTAACGCTGTTTCCAATGTTTTTGGATAATGCGTCAAAATTTGACTTTCAATTCTATCTTTCAGTGGTGTCACAATGCTTCCACGGTTGGTATAATCTTCTGGGTTAGCCGTAAAAATAAACAAGACATCCAGCGGTAAACGCAATTTAAATCCTCTTATCTGCAAATCCCCTTCTTCTAAAATATTAAACAACGACACTTGTATCCGTGCTTGCAAATCGGGCAATTCGTTTATTACAAAAATACCCCGATTGCTTCTTGGAATAATGCCATAATGCAACACCCGTTCATCAGCAAAATCGAGTTTTAAATTGGCGGCTTTTATC
>JANOZW010000398.1:0-36127 GCA_031429575.1 Ferruginibacter sp. | reverse complement strand
GAGTTGGTCATGTGCAGGTTGTACGGCGGACTCATGGTCGCGGTACTTTCCACCGGGTCCACCCCCGGATACTCTCATTAAACAGCTAAAAACTCAAACCCATTTGTAGATGCACGCCCTACGCTTCCGTAATACGTCCATGCAGTGCAATATACCGCAAGCGATAATGCATATACATAACCATTGTTGATAATACTTTTGCCTTTTTTTAAACGATACTCTGCAAAATATGCTACTGCAAATAATATAGCCAAATAAAACAAGGCGGTAAATATGACTGCTACATTACTCATTATTTTTCGTTTTTTTCTTTTCTACAATGAGAATTAAAATAATGATGCTAATTATCCAAACAATAAAAATATACAAATACAACATTGGTATTCCAAATACCAACTGTGCTTTGTTGACCACAGAAATAAATGGATACGAAAGCAAAATCAATAGGAGGATGCCAAGGAAAATTAATTTTTGATTGTTGGTTTTATTTTGCATTTGTTGAAATAATCTGTAGTTAATTTTCAATTCAAAGGTTTGTCAGCAAGAGTTTGTTGCTTACTCTCAAATTATTGAGATGTCAGCCTGAGCTTGTCGAAGGCGGGTTCATTTAAGCACACCGGCTTCGATCCCGCCTTTTGCGGGAACACTTCAACTGTATCGAACTTTTGTTATTTTTAAAGTACTAAAATTTTTTAAATCAATATTGTTATTCATTTAACTAATCCTACAATAAAAAAAGGATAATACAATAAACATCATAAGTTAACTGTATTATCCTACACGGGGGGATTTATTATTCAAAAATTATTCTTCCGTACTATCATATTGATTTTGCAATGCATAAATACCAAATGTAACCAAGCCCCCAACAATAATAGGCGTAAGCACAAAAGCATAAATAATTGCAGGTATTAAATCTTCGGGTTTGGGGCTGCTAAACTTTGGAATAGCCTGCGTAACAATGAGTATATAGCCTGCATAAATTCCTATAGCTATCCATAATATTCCTGCTATTTTTTTAACTGTATTCATAAAAATATTTTTAAAATTTATAATTAATCGTTTACGTTTCTATCTTTATTACTTATATACAAAGCACCTATTACAAAACAAACACCTGCAATAATAATTGGATACCACAATCCTTCTAAGTATGGTTTATCATACGGTAAAGCTGTGCCTGCTTTTGCGGCTACCTCATTTACTTGCCCTGCTTTTGTAGATAAAAATAATGCAATTGTAGGTAATAAGCCACCGAATATACCGTTGCCAATATGATAGGGTAAACTCATAGATGTATATCTAATTCTTATAGGAAACATTTCTACCAAAAACGCTGCTATAGGACCATACACCATGGTTACAAAAATAACTTGTATAAAAACCAACCATACCAAACTCCAAAAAGAGCCATTATCTAAGTTTGCTACTTTATCTATTTTAGTGTCTTTCTTTTCATCCGCTTTAGTAAGATCAGCATGTATATTTACTTTTTTAGTTTCTACATATTTTGTACCATCTGTATATTCCTTATTGGTAATGGTTGTACGAATACTATCACCTACATTTTTTGCATCCGCTACAGTTGTAGTAGTTGCTTTTGTATTAGCGGCTATTTCAGTTTTAGCTTTTACACTACCACTATCATACATTTTAGTATAAATCGTTCTATAACTCACAATAGCAATAAGCATACCTATGAGCATAATCCATTTTCGTCCAATTTTATCAGACAGTGCACCAAATACAATAAAGAAAGGCGTACCCATGGCCAATGCTATCATTAAAATATTGCTTGCTTGGGTTATATCTACATTCAATGTATTTTGAATAAAATTGAGTGCATAAAATTGTCCCGTGTACCAAACTACACCTTGCCCCATCGTAGCACCAAACAATGCAAGCAATACAAATTTAAAATTGAGTTTATTTCCAAAACTTTCTTTCAATGGATTTTTACTCGTTTTACCTTCGTCTTTTGCTTTTTGAAATAATGGAGATTCTTTCATTTTCATTCTTATAACAATTGAAATGCCTACCATTACAATCGATATCCAAAATGGAACTCTCCAACCCCAATCTGCGAATGCCTCTTTGCTCATCATACCTTTGGTAGTAACGATTACAAGCAATGATAAAAACAAACCTACTGTTGCCGTTGTTTGTATCCAACTTGTCCAAAATCCTCTTTTGTGCTCAGGGGAATGCTCTGCAACATATGTAGCCGCACCACCATACTCGCCGCCCAAAGCTAACCCTTGCAATAAGCGCAAGAGCAATACTAAAATGGGTGCAAGAAATCCAATTTTTTCGTAAGAAGGAATACAACCAATTAAAAATGTAGAAACACCCATTAAAACCAAGGTTACTAAAAACGTATATTTCCTACCAATGATATCGCCCAATCTTCCAAAAAATAAAGCACCAAAAGGACGTACTACAAACCCTGCTGCAAATGTAGCAAGTGTAGAAAGCAAGGCGGCTGTTGGATTTCCTGACGGAAAAAACTTTGTTGCAATTATAGTAGCCAAACTACCAAAAATATAAAAATCGTACCACTCAATGAGTGTGCCTAATGAAGATGCGGCTATTACACCGGCTATCCCTTTTTCTGATTTTGTGTTGTTCATAATTACCAATTGTTAGTTTTAAAAATTAAATATAGTTGAAAATGTAAAACGGATATTTGTTGCTTTATCTGTTGCACCTGTTACTTTACCATCGTTTCCTCTTGTGCCATATTGTGCTTGTGTAAATTCTAATTCGTTTCTAAAACTTAATTTACCACTTATAAAATCTAATCTTGGCGCAACTCTTATTAAATCTTTTATACCTCTTCCACTTACACCAATGCTTCTACCATATGCTGCAGTAGCTCCCGCACTTGCTCCATTGTTTACGCTATACCCAACAAATAAACCGGGTACAATTTTTTTTCCTGTGCCATAAATATCAACCCATGCGGCTGTAGTTTTTGCAGGCTTGTATGTTTCTATACCTGTTGGTGTTTCTTTATAGCCTAAGTATCCACCCATCATTACCCAATGGTTGGTATTTTGTCCTAGCACTAATTGCGTTTTTATTCCAACTTTTTTTGTGGTGATTTTTGCATACGCCATTACTGTTACAGCATTTACTGATTCATTGCTAGTAAGAATATTGGGCGTTATGCCATATTTTACATAAGGTTTTACAGAACTATATTCCACTTGGCCACCCATCAATAATTTATCTCCTTTATATTGTAGGTGTAAATTCAATTGTGGCAAAGCCGCATTTAACGAAGCTGCATTTGTTACATCAGCAGGGTTAACATTTGCTTCTGCAAACTCTCTAGGCTTATAAGCTGTAATTGACAAAGACGTTTTTTTATCGAATTTGTACATAAATTTTGCTTGCCCTGCCCATCCAAATGGAGCAATTGGAATGCCTGTATTAAAACCTACTACACCCGGAAAACATTCTGGAATAAACATTGGACACCAAGTTTGGCCAAGTGTGAGCGCAGATTTTTCCCAATCTAATTTTACATAACCATGTCTTAATCTAAACAAACCTATGTTTACATCTGCCTGTCCAAAAAAATCTCCTTCAATAACTGCTGATGTTTTTGCTTTAAACGCATCGGGCCCTGTAACTTTTACACCAAGTCTTGTAAGGATTCCTAAAATATTTAATTGCGATTTTTTATTATAATCCGAACCATCGCTTTGCAAATCGATATCTTTTGGATAAAGGTTTAACTGACCTTCTCTTACAAAAACAGTTTGCCTACTATCGTAAAACATATCATTTCTTATAAAGCCATACAATGTTGTACCAATAACAGGTGCAGGTGTTGGTATAGCTGCTTTTTTTTCTTGAGCAAATATTGATGCAGAAGTAAGTGCTAGCAAAGCAATAATGGCAGTCGTTTTTTTTATCATATCGTGTATATGTTGGTTAAAAACATAAACCAATTTTCAAAATTATTTTCTCAAAATAATAATTCAAACTATATTGCTGCTAATGATATACTTTTTACAAACTGTTTTTTCTAAATCGCTCCCACTTTATTACCATAAATTTATCACCCAATTCTGTGATGATACAACCTGCACTTTTTAAGATATTTTTGTCGGCTAAAAAATCGAGCAATTCCGCATGGGTAAGTACTTTGTAGGTAGGATGGTAGTCATTATTTTCGGGCATTTTAATACTGTATTTTTTTACCCAATTCATAACGGTTACATGGCTTATGCCCAATATACGTTCTATTTCTCTATAGGTAACGCCTTCTATGTAGAGTTGCAATGCCTTAATTACATAATAGGGGTCTATTTGTTTGCCTTCTTTTAAAACAGTAAATGAGTAGTTGCAATTTTTGCATCTATATCGCTGTCTTCCTTTAACAACGCCACTTTTAATCAATACCTCACTTTGGCATTTGGGACATGCAATCTGTTTCATTTTTTAAAATTAACGCATCAGCTATACACAATTAGCAAAACTATACTAAATTAGCAATATTTATATTTATTACAATTGTTTAGTTCTTAATTTTAGCAAATCAAAAAATGTAGAAATTGATTTTGTTTTTTACTAAATAAGTAAGAAATATTTTATCAATCGTTTGTTTGGGGGGAATTGTTTTGAATTTGGTAATTTGGTGGTTGTGGGATTTATATTTATTTTCGGATTGATGTTATTTTACAATTGCGAACGCAGTGCGTTCGCAATTGTGTCTGCAGTGCGGACACAATTGTAATGAATTAAAAATCAACCCGTTTTTAACTATTGCTAATAAAAAAAGAATTTTGTAATGCTCGTTAATCAATCAATAATACCCGACATAAAAACAATTATTGCTACTGCAAAAGATAAAGCAATACGAGCCGTAGATAACGAACGTACTATTATGTATTGGAATATTGGTAAGCGAATATTTGAAGAAGAGCAGCAAGGAAAAGATAGGGCGGAGTATGGAGAATACTTAACAAAATATATTGCTGCTGAGTTGGAACCCGAATTTGGAAGTGGTTTTTCTAAACGCCAAATTGAATTATTTAGGCAATTTTATCGCATATTTCCAATTGCGAATACACTGTATTCGCAATTGAGTTGGAGTCAGTATAAAATGATTATACGTATTGATAATCAAGATAAAAGAGATTTTTATGTTGCTGAAACAGTAAAAAATAATTGGACAGTTCGTCAATTAGAACGCCAAATTTATAGCAGCTTATACGAACGACTTTTACTGAGCAACGACAAAGAATCTGTGCTTGCAGTAGCCAAAAATGAAAAACTCCCATCTGAAGCTAAAGAAATAATAAAAGACCCTATGAATTTGGAATTTTTGGGGTTAAAAAGAGAATCTTCTTACTACGAAAAAGATTTAGAGCAAGCTATTATTACGCACTTACAAGATTTTTTATTAGAGCTTGGCAATGGTTTTTCTTTTGTAGCAAGGCAAAAAAGAATACATATAGAAGGCGATGATTTTTCTGTGGATTTGGTTTTTTACAATCGCTTATTAAAATGCTTTGTGATTATAGAAATAAAAATAGATAAACTTACGCACCAAGATATTGGGCAATTGCAGATGTATGTAAACTATTACGACAGAGTAGAAAAACTAGAAACAGAAAATGCAACCATTGGTATTTTATTATGTGCTATGAAAAATGATGGTGTTGTAAAATTCACATTACCCGAAAATGAAAAAAATATTATTGCTAGTCAATACAATTTATATTTACCAAGTGAGCAACAATTATTAGAAGAGATAAATAAAGAGTTGGAAAATTTTGAAGAAAAAATGGGCCCCTCTATCTCCCCCGAAGGGGGAAGAAATGATGAAGATTATGCAATAGATTAAAAAATATAAAATACTTTTTAATCTATTGCACAATAAAAGATGAAAAATGATTTACTGTTGAATGGAGCGTCGCCAATGAAGTTCAATCAAGGCACTTCAGCTCGTAAACAAAAAAAATAAAACATAAAAAATATTATGAGTTACCCGTATCAAATAAATTCTTTAGAACAATACCATGCAGATTATAAAAATGCTGCTGAAAACCCTGATGCCTTTTGGGGCAATGTAGCCGATGATTTTTATTGGAGAAAAAAGTGGGATAAAGTATTGGATTGGAATTTTACCGAGCCAAAAATAGAATGGTTTGCAGGTGCAAAATTAAACATTACTGAAAATTGTATTGATAGACATTTGCCTGCCATGGCAGATAAACCTGCCATAATTTGGGAGCCCAACAATCCTGATGAACGCCCTAGAACTGTTACCTACGCACGCTTGCACAAGCGTGTATGCCAAGTGGCGCAAATGCTAAAAAACAATGGCGTAAAAAAAGGCGACCGTGTGTGTATATACATGGGCATGGTACCCGAGCTTGCGTATGCAGTGCTTGGTTGTGCAAGAATTGGTGCAATACACTCTGTAATTTTTGGTGGCTTTAGTGCACAAAGTATTGCAGATAGATTGGATGATGCCAATGCTGAATTTATTATTACCTGCGATGGTTCGTACAGAGGTGATAAAATTATTCCATTGAAAGATGTAATAGATAATGCACTTGTAGGAAATAAAACCATAAAAAAAGTTATCGTTTATACAAGAACAAGAACTGCGGTGAGCATGATAAAAGGTAGAGATGTGTGGTGGGAAGATGAAATGGATATTGCAGAAGACCAAGTAGAAAAAAATGGAGTGGTGGGTTTTCCTGCCGAAGAAATGGATGCCGAAGACCCATTGTTTATTTTATATACAAGTGGTAGTACAGGTAAACCAAAGGGTGTAGTACACACATGTGCAGGTTATATGATATGGACTACTTACACTTTTGTAAACATGCTTAATTACAAACAAGGCGATATACATTTTTGCACAGCAGATATTGGATGGATAACGGGACACAGTTATATTGTGTATGGCCCATTGGCTGCAGGCGGCACTAGCCTTATGTTTGAGGGTATTCCTACTTTTCCTAATGCAGGGCGCTTTTGGGATATTATAGACAAGCACCAAGTAAATATTTTATACACTGCACCTACTGCACTTAGAAGCTTAATGAGTTTTGGTGATGCTCATTTGTTGGGAAAAGATTTATCATCCTTAAAAACACTCGGTACTGTTGGCGAGCCAATAAATGAAGAAGCATGGCACTGGTACGATCATAATATTGGAAAAAATAAATGCCCTATTATAGATACTTGGTGGCAAACAGAAACTGGTGGTTGTCTTATTTCAAACCTTGCAGGTATTACTCCAGCTAAGGCAGGATGGGCAACACTCCCTATGCCTGGTGTGCAACCTATTATTGTAAATGAAAAAGGTATTGAGGTTACCGAAGCAGATGAAAATGGTATGCTGAAAGGTAACCTTTGCATTAAAGCACCATGGCCTGGCATACTTCGCACAACCTATGGCGACCATGAAAGATGCCGAGTAAATTATTTTGCAACATACCCTAATTTATATTTTACTGGCGATGGTGCATTGAAAGATGCAGAAGGCAATTACAGAATAACGGGACGGGTGGACGATGTGCTAAATATTAGCGGCCACCGCATAGGCACAGCCGAAGTGGAGAACGCCATAAACATGCACACTGGTGTGGTGGAAAGCGCTGTGGTGGGCTATCCGCACGATATAAAGGGGCAAGGCATTTATGCATTTGTAATTTACAACGGCCATCATGGCGATGAAAACCAACGACGCCAAGATATAAGCTTAACCGTAGCAAAAATAATTGGCGCCATTGCCAAGCCCGATAAAATACAATTTGTAAGTGGTCTGCCAAAAACACGAAGTGGAAAAATAATGCGGCGTATTCTTAGAAAAATTGCTGAAGGAGAAACGGAGAACTTGGGTGATATTACAACATTGTTGGACCCTGATGTGGTGGCGGAGATTAGGGATGGGAGGGTGTAGGATTTTTGGAGGTTGGGGAGGAAGAACATTGTTGGATTTTTAGTAATATGTTTCAATTATTTTGGTTCAGTAGTTGGTCTTGGGCTAATCTTTTTCAACTTTTACGAAAAGAAAATTAAGCAAGTTCATTGAGAATTGTATCGTACGATATAAAATTATCAATGAGTCAAAATTATGATTATTAATGATTTACTTAAATTTGCTCATTGATATTCTCATTGAAACTCTGCAGGATTCAAATTTTCAATGAGGATTTCCTAAAGTTGGAGTGTCCATAATGGTTTACTATCAGTACCAGAATTTCTTATTTTACTTTGTTTTCGAAGCTTAGTTAGAATGCCTGTTAGTTTAACCTTTTTCTCAGGAATAGTTAATGATTCAGGAAATTGATGTAAAACCAATTCCTCTACTTCTTTTCGTGATAAGCCTTTTTTATGATGCTGCAAACTCTCTAAAAGAATATCGCTATATATTTTTGTAGAAAATCCTTTCTTTCGGGTGTAAGCTATTTTTTCACCTGTGACTTCAGCTATAGACGCTGAAATAAAATAATGACCCTTTTTCCCATCTATATACCCTTTTTGTTTTAAAATTTTAGTTTCTTCAGCTGTAATTGATTTGTTTTTTTGAACTTTATCCAATAGATATATTTCAGGTAAACTCAAATCTTTTTTATTAGCTAAAAGTTTAGCATATTCTAAATCTATAACTTTTCCAATAACTGTTACTTTTATTTTCTTATCTTTTAAGTCGTAATCAGGTAACGGGAAAAATTTATCTTTTTGTATTTCGAAAATTCTTTTTATTCCACTTCCAATTGTATCTATCATATTTAAGTTAACCATTGCCTCTGCTAGAAACTTATTTCGATAAAAAGAAGGAGTGAAATTTTCAAAAATTAATGGATTGATAGATCCAGGCAAAAAAGTACCTGCGTTTTCAAATTCAATTTGACTTTCTTTCTCAATAACATTTATTCTGCCTCCCATTTCATAGTCCTGATGTGCAATACAATTATGCAGCGGCTCTCTAATTACATAGGGGTCATACATATCAATTTCTTCAGGAAAAAGAGTGTCAGATTTTATATATCGGTACTTTAAGTTCCTTATTTTAGCAAATACTTTATCCACTTCCAAAAGTAAAGGGCATGAGAATGATTGATAGTCGATTTTTTGTCCTTTACTATTTTGCAAAACCCACATGATAGTTGAAGAGCCGGGGTGAAGAAAATGGTTTGCTTCATATTTTCCTAAAAGCAAAATTGCGGTACGTGTAATTTTACCATTAATAGTAATTCTAGCTTTATCTAAAAAAGCAGAATTATCCCATTCATCAATTAAATGTTCTATATGCCTATTCTTAACTTTGTATAAAATTTTTGCCCGCAAAATAGCATTACCGTCAAGGTCATTTATAGAAGCTGTTTCTATGATTTGAGCAGTCCAATCATTTATAACTTGTAATGATTCATTAAGTATTGCTTCTTCTCTTTCTTTAGTCATTAAAACTAAACTATCTCCTATTCTTTGCCATGCTTTTTTATGAGCAATTACAGGTTTCCTAGGTTTGTGTTTAGGTATATGCAAAAGCCAAATAGTATTTTCAGTATCAGAAGTTGTGAATACCTCAACCGATAAATCTTCAGTACTTAAATTTGTACAATTCCCAACAATCCGAAAAGGTAAATTTTCGCTTGTATAATCATGAAAATTTTCTATCCCTAATATTCCTGCAGTTTTATCCTCAATGCCAATAATTAAAATTCCTCCGTTCATATTTGCAATACCTGAAATATAAGAGATAATATCATCCCCTTCATGCCCAGAAACAGTATTTTTTAAATTTCTATAAGATTTCCATTCTACAGAAGTATTTTCTTTGGGATAATTAGACAAAATGTATTCTTGTAACTCAACTTCATTCATAATTTACGAAATTAAAGCATTAAGCTAAATATTTGTTTTAAAAATCAATAAAAATATTTAAGCTATTTGAATAGGCTTTTTATTTTTTGTACATTATTTGAAAAGAGACTTATTATTATAATGAAGAAAGCCCAAATTTTCATTTGGACTTTCTAGTGGACCGAGTCGGATTCGAACCGACACGCCTTGCGGCATCTGTTTTCAAGACAGGTGCGTCTACCAATTCCGCCATCGGTAAAATGTGTTTACATTTTACAAATAGTGTAACACTTGCAATATAGTTATTAATCACAATAAATTTAAACTAAACAGCATACTCCACCGCCGCCCGCACATGCAACAGCGTCGTATCAAAAACAGGCACAGTAACATCTTCTTGTTTTATAAGAATGGGTATTTCTGTACAGCCTAAAATGATACCTTCTGCACCTTGTGCTTGCAAGCTTTGTATTATTTTTAAAAAGCCTGCTTTGCGCTCAGGTAAAAAAACACCTTTACTCATTTCGTTGTAAATGCAATCGTTTATATATTCAATATCGGCTTCGTTTGGTATAATCGTTTCTATATTTTGTGTAGAGAGTTTGTCTTTAAAGAAATCTAGCTGCATGGTATATTTTGTTCCAAGCAATGCTACTTTCTTTATTTGCTGTTTGGTTATTTCTTTAGCTGTAGCATCTACAATATGTATAAGCGGAATGTTTATAGCAGCTTGCACTTTGTCTGCAATATTGTGCATGGTATTGGCACCAATGAGCAAACATTCTGCTCCTGCTTTTTCTAGTGTTTGTGCAATGCCACTTAGCATGTTTGCTAGGCCATCCCAATCATGCGCTACGGTAAGTGCTTTTATTTCTTCAAAATTTACGGAGTACATTAATATTTTGCATGAGCTAGCACCACCAATTTTTTGATTGGTCAATTTATTTAGCAAAGTATAATAATCAACCGATGATAGCCATGTAAGGCCGCCTATAAATCCTATTGTTTTCATGTGGTGAAGATAAATGAAAATTGCAATATGAAATTTGACATAGAATAATCTACTTCTTTAAAGGCATATAAAAACTTTGGCCAATACCAAAATGATTTTTCGAATCGGGATAAAAAAAGAAAAACCGACGTTCTATTTTACCATTATTGTAGTTTAAAATAATACCATATTCATCCAATGTATAAGTTCCGGCTTCTCCACTTTTACTATTGGTATTCGCCCATATATCGCTGCCAGAAGAAACACCTGTTGACTTTGCTAACGTAAATTTTCCTTGTTGGTTAAATGTAATATTTGCAGATGCAACCACCAGCACATCACCACCCAAAGCTGTATTGCCACCGCCTGTTAACGTCTTAAAACTTCCTTCTAAATGTTCACCTTGTTTAGCAGGCAATGTATTATAGTAGCTTTTCTTTTCCCAAGTTTCATTTTGGTCTCGTGGTTTTTCGGTAGGCCAGTAAGTAATTATTTGAGTACCATTTTGTTTCCATGTTCCCCATTTTTTGGGTTCAGATATTTTTGATGCTGCTATATCTAGATATGCAGGGCTCGTAATGGGATGCTTATAAATACTAGCATCTTTCAATAATATGTATGCATTGTAAACAGGATAAATAGCTCCACCCATGCCAGCCTCATATTCCAAATGCATTATCACCGAATGTATTTGATTTTTCTTTATGCCTTTACCTGTTGGTGTTTCTGATTCAATTTTTTTATTTTTTATAATGGGTTGAGAAGGCTCAGTGGTAACTTGTTCACCTCCATCTCCTTTTTCTATATTTACCTTCATGTCTTCTAATGCTAGTTTGCCAAAATGTGTAGATACATCTTTTCCTTTTTCTTTAAAAAACTCAAGTTCGGAAGAACATTTAAATCTTGCTAACCTAGATTGGTTTTTACCAAATCCATGTGCCAAATAAAGCAAGTACCATTTTTTATTAGCTTCGTCTTTTATTTCGGTAAGGTATAAGTAAACATCGTTTGTTACGTTGGTATTGCCTATTATTGTTTCAGTCCATTTTTCTTTTTGTATATCTGCTTTTGTGCTTGCAGCAAACCATTCTGCTATATTTTCTGTAATAGTCACTTGTTTTCTTACTTGATAAATAGCCATTTTACCATCAGTATTGTTTTCCTGTGTGCTTGCAATTGTAGAACGATTATCTTTTACACTAACCCATCCTTGTATATTAGAAATAGTTTGTGCAAAGCAAGTGTTTATAACTACCTGAATGAATAATGAGAGTATAAATATCTTTTGCATAATGAAACATTTGCAAAACCAATACAATTTTTAGACCATTTTTAAAAATGATTTTGTTGATATGATATTTTATAATTGCCAGCATATTGTTAAAAAAAATTAATGATGCCCATAAAACGGTTCGCTTTGCATAATGGCTAACTTATCAAATATTAAAGTGATATTTTTAAATTCATATGAGTACATTTAAAATTATCGCTACATTAAATTAGAGGCGACACCTCTTGTTGCAATTTTAAATGAACCAGTAATGGGTATTTTTAAAAAAGTTACTTTTATATTATGATGGCTAAAAGTATTATTGCTATGTAGAAGTTATAAGCATATTTAAACAACAACTAAAATGATAGAATACTATAAAAATATAATTATTGAAGGTGCGGCTAACCATCCCATTACGCTTGATATTTTTTTCAAAAAAAATGAAACGCCCAAGCCAGTTGTAATTTATGCCCATGGCTTTAGTGGTTTTAAAGACTGGGGCAATTTTGATTTGATTGCAACTAAAATGGCAAGTGCAGGTTTCGTAATGGTAAAATTTAATTTTTCGCACAATGGCACTACGCCTGCGCAGCCAGAAGATTTTGCCGACTTAGAAGCTTTTGGCAATAACAATTATTCTATAGAGCTGAAAGATTTAAAAGCAGTAACAGACTGGGTAAGCAATGCACAAAATTTTTATAGAAAACAAATAGATATTAATGATATAAACATTATTGGGCACAGCATGGGTGCTGGTATTGCAATCTTGCAGGCTTGTACAGATGACAGGATAAAAAAGCTTGTTACCTGGGCAAGTATTAGCGAATGTAAAACTCCCTGGGGAAATTGGTCTGCAGAAAAAATGAAAGAATGGAAAAATACTGGTGTACAATATTATACAAACAATCGCACCAAACAACAGATGCCTTTGTATTATCAATTGCACGAAGACTTTTTACAAAATGAAGCAAATTTAAATATACAGAAAGCAATTAGTGATTTAACAATACCTGTACTTATTTGCCACGGTACAAAAGATATGGCAGTGCCTATTGAACAAGCACATCTTTTAAAAGAGTGGAACCAAACTGCTACATTATTTATTGTAGATAGCGATCATGTTTTTGATAGAAAACACCCATGGGTAAGTGATGTGTTACCAATAGCCATGCAAGAAGTATTAGCGGCAACTATTTCTTTTTTGAAAAAATAAATAGCAAAATACTTTTATCATGAAAATGTAGAAAACGAATTACACTCCTTCCGAAAACAACAACACAAAAGCACTACCTTCACCCTCCTTGCTTTGTACTTTTATATTGCCTTTGTGCAGTAGCATTATTTGTTTGCAAAGGCTAAGTCCAATACCACTGCCAGTTTTTTTAGTGCTAAAAAAAGGTATAAAAATCTTATCTATTAATTCAGGAGAAATGCCAGCACCGTTGTCTGTAATTTTTATCACTAATTTATTTTGCTCCAAAAATGCAGATAATAGTATGCGAGGATTAGGCCGGTCTTTTACTGCTTCAAGAGCATTCACCATTAAGTTTATCAATACTTGTTCTATCAAGTTCACATCTACATTTGCCATAAGGCTTGGTTCTTTTAGCACCACTTCCATTTCAATATTTTTCTGATCAAGCGTTGGCTGCATAAGGGTTTGCAAGTTTTCAAATAAATCTCTTACAAAAACTTTTTTACGATTTGGTGTTGTAATTTTATTTAAATTTCTATACGTTTCTGCAAATTTCAATAAGCCTTCACTTCGGCGTTTTATGGTTTCTAAGCCAAGCTCTAGATCATCTCTATCGCCATTGCTATCATAAGCAATAGAAGTAGTTTGTAGCAGTCGGTTTTTTAATGTACCTGCAAGCGAAGATATAGGCGCTACCGAATTCATAATTTCATGTGTCATTACACTTAATAATTTTTGCCATGCATTTGCCTCGGTTTCATCCATGGCTTCATTTATATTTTGGCAGGCAATAAGCTTGTTAATTTTTCCATCTGTTTGAAAAATAGTAGCGGCTAATAATATTTTTAGCTGGCTACTTTCTTTTGTAATGGTTACTATAATTGTTTCATTGGGGCGTATGGCAAGTATGGCATTGAATAAAGCTGCATCTCTTTTTTCTAAAGAATAAATGGTTTTTAAATATGGGATGCCCATCATTTTTTTAAAGGTATCATTCATCCAATTTAAATCGCCTGATGCGGTTTCGTAAGAAATAATTCCTGTATCTACAAGCTCCAAAATTTTTTGCAGATATTGGTATTGCGTTTCTTTTTCTTTACTTATAACTTTAAAGGTGGAGTTGATATCATTAAAACCTTTGCGCAGTGTTTGCAATTCCGCAGGGGCTTCTTTTACATTAAAGTATCTAGAAAAATCTCGGTAGTGAATAGACTCTACAAACTCTTGCACTTCATCTTGTGCTTTTTTTAGCATGCGATACACATCGTACAATTGATACAATACCACTGGCATAACAATGCTTAAGTATAAATATTTTTTGTTCACCAATAGCCATGCAGCGGCAACCAGTGCTGCAAACAATAACAGTACTTTTAACAATAAACGCCACTCGTATTTTTTAAATGTCATATTTACTTAATCTTCTGTACAATGCAGTTCTAGTGAGTCCTAGCTCTTTTGCTGCCTTGGTTATATTGCCATGGTGCTTTTCAATTACTTTTTGTATGGTATTTTTTTCTACCGCACTTAGTCTAAAGTCTGTTTCATCATCCTCTTGCAAAGGCTGGTTTTCCAAAGCAGAAAAAATAAGGTCAGCTTCGTGTATCACTTCATCTTCACTCATAATAACTGCACGCTCTATTATGTATTGCAACTCTCTTATATTGCCAGGAAAATTATATTGGTTTAGTTTATTCAATGCGCCAGTATCTAAATGCATATCGGGCTTAAAATATTTTGTGGCATATAGTTTTACAAAATGTTTTGCAAGCAGCTCAATATCTTTTCCTCTTTTTCTTAATGGCGGTATGGTTATCTCTACCGTATTGATGCGATAAATCAAATCCTTCCTAAACCTATTTTCATTAACAAGCTCTGTAAGCGGAATGTTGGTAGCGCATATTAACCTTATATCTATTGGTATTGGTTGGCTAGAGCCGAGCCGAGTAACTTGCCTATTTTGTAATACCGTTAATAGTTTTGCTTGCTGTTGTAAATTAATATTGCCTATTTCATCTAAAAACAAACTGCCGCCATTGGCAGATTCAAACCTACCCATTCTATCTTCTCTTGCATCGGTAAATGCTCCTTTTTTGTAACCAAATAATTCACTTTCAAATAACGTTTCTGTAAGCGAGCCTGCATCTACTTTTACAAATGGATTGTTTGCCCGCAATGATCTTTGTTGAATAGCATCTGCCACCAAATCTTTACCAGTACCATTTTCGCCCAGTATTAAAATATTGGCATCGGTAGGTGCAATCTTTTCTATCTTCTTAAAAATATCTTGCATCGGTTCGCTTTCGCCCAGCAATGAAGTACCAAAAACAGCCTCGCTTTTTAATGAAGAAATAGTAGCTCCAGATTTTCTTTGCAAAGATTCTTTAATCGTTTCTAACAAGCGCTCGTTGTGCCAAGGTTTTATTACAAAATCTGCTGCACCTTCTTTGAGTGATCGTACAGCTAAATCAATATCGCCATAAGCCGTTATCATAATTACTGCTGTGGTTGGAGAAAGTTCTTTTATTTTTTTTAGCCAAAAAATACCTTCATTACCTGTATTGATGGTGCTGTTAAAATTCATGTCCAACAATATCAAATCAATTTCTTTTTTTGGTAATAAAGATTTTATAGTATCGGGATTTTTTTCTATCGTAACTTCCTTTACTTCTGTTTTCAATAACAAGCGTACAGCGGTTAATACATCTGTATCATCATCAATTACCAGTATGGTTGCATTTTTAAGAAGCATAGTTCTGTTTGTTTTACTGCATTACATCTTCGTACCAAATGTACAATTACATGGCTACAAAATACTTATTTTCAGAGATATAAATTGAGTGTACTGATAACGCACACAAACTGTATCATTATCGTACACTTATCAAAATCAGTATTTATTAAAATGTTGATTATTACAAGGTTTAAAGATTGGCATAGCTTTCATAGTGTAAAGTAAAATTTAGCTTATTATATATGTATAAATATCGTTAAGGAAAATGGATAGTGGCGAGTGAGACACCCGCCACGGCTCTCCGCCGCTGTGGGTTTTCCACCCACAGCGTTAAATCAACGGCTTTGAATTGTATAAAGTAATAGGATAGCTAAGTAACTTTAAGAAAAAAAATTCATGGACAGAGTAATTGCAAAAAAGACCTGGAGCACAAAAAGAATTCTTACCATCGTTGGTATTCTAGCTTTGGCATCTTTAATTGGTGCTAGCATTTATTTTTCTAGTGGCAAAAGTCGCTTGAATGTAGATACGGAAAGGATAACGATTAGCGAAGTAAAAAAAGGTTCGTTTCAAGAATTTATACCAGTAAATGGAACCGTATTGCCCCTTACTAGTATTTATTTAGATGCATTGGAAGGTGGCCGAGTAGAAGAAAAATTTGTAGAAGATGGGGCTATCCTAAAAAAGAATCAACCCATTTTACGTTTGTCCAATTCGGATTTGGAATTGAGTTTGGCCAATCAGGAAACATCTGTTTTTCAAACGTTGGCTCAAATGCAAAACACCAAAAACAATGCAGAGCAAAATTCCATTGTACGCCAACAACAAAGTGCCGAAGTAGAAATTGCACTTATAGAAGCTGAAAGAAAATACAATTTAAATAAAAAATTATTTGATCAAAAAGTAATAGGCAAACAAGAATATGTGGAGAGCGAAAACAATTACAATGCGCAGAAGAGAAAAATGAATTTGTCAAGTGCTGTAATGAAACAAGATGCTGGCTCTATGCGGCAACAAGTTTCACAATCTGGCGAATCGTATAGCCGCATGCAAAACACCATGCAACTGATGCGCAGAAAAGTGGGAGACTTAGTGGTACGTTCTCCTATAGATGGGCAGCTTACATCGCTTGATGCAGAAATAGGTGAGAGCAAACAAAAAGGACAAAGGCTTGGGCAGATAGATGCAACAGGTGGTTTTAAAGTAAGAGTAGAAGTAGATGAACATTATATAAGCCGCATATTTATTGGTTTAATGGGCAATTGCAGTTTTGCGGGAAAAGACTATTCTTTAAAAATAAAAAAAGTATATACACAAGTTGCTGCAGGGCGCTTTCAAGTAGATATGGAATTTGTAGGTGAAGCACCAGAAAATATTCGCAGAGGGCAAACCCTACAAATACGATTGGCATTGAGTGATGAAACGCAGGCGCTGCTTGTTGCAAAAGGTGGGTTTTACCAACAAACGGGGGGCAACTGGATTTTTAAGGTAAGTGCAGATGGAAGCAAAGCATATAAAGTAGATATACAGCTTGGTCGCCAAAATCCAGATTATTATGAAGTAATGCAAGGACTACAACCTGGAGAAAAAGTGGTAACAAGTAGCTATGAAAATTATGGAAATATGCAGGAGTTGGTGTTGAAGAAGTAGTGGTCAGTAATCAGCAATCAGCTATCAGCTTGGGTTATTTTGTGAGGTTAATATAGTTCAGCAGTCAGCAGTCAGCGGTCAGCTATCAGCTTGGGTTATTTTATGAGGTTAATACACTTTTGGCTGATGGCTGACTACTTATAGCTGATAACTGATAGCTGATTACTTAAGTTTTGCACAAAAGGCGTAGATCATTTTTCTTATTTCTACAACTTCATTTTTTAGTTCATAGAACGTATTTATATCAATATAGTTTAGATCTTTTGACAGCAGGATTTGGTATTCTAATTCTGAAGATGAGCCTGCAGAATAAACAAAGAAACGGTTTAACTCTGGAGTTGAATTTCTACCACAACCTTCGGCAATATTGGTAGGAATAGAGGAAGAAGAGCGCCTCATTTGAGAAGAAAGACCATACATTTCTTCTTTGGGAAAAGTGGCTGTTAGTTTATAAATTTTTAAAGTTAGGGCGTGGCTCTTTTGCTAGAAAGTTAGTAATGAATAATCTCTCACAAAAAAATATTTAATGTGTAAAAAAATATAAAAATAAATTTCTATAATCAAACCAACAAATAATCATAGATCAAGGCTGATAGCTGAAAACTGATAGCTGACGACTGACAACTCAAAACTCAAAATAATGATAAACATCACCAACCTAGAAAAGTATTACAGAACAGAAGAAGTAGAAACAGTAGCATTAAACAAACTATCCTTTGAAGTAAAAGAAGGTGAGTTTGTAGCAGTAATGGGACCATCGGGCTGCGGCAAATCTACCCTGCTCAATATTGTAGGATTATTAGATGATGCGGATAGTGGTAGCTTTTTGTTTAATGGAATAGAAGTCGTAAAATTTAACGAAAGAAAAAGAGCAGACTTGCGTAAGAGAAATATTGGTTTTGTGTTTCAAAGTTTTAATTTGATAGATGAGCTTACGGTATTTGAAAATGTAGAACTCCCACTCATTTATACTTGTGTAAAAGCACCCGAAAGAAAAAAGCGTGTAGAAGAAGTGTTAGACAAAATGCAAATTATGCATAGGCGCAATCACTACCCACAACAATTGAGTGGTGGCCAACAACAACGTGTGGCTGTAGCAAGAGCGGTTGTAAACAATCCAAAATTAATTTTAGCAGATGAGCCTACCGGAAACCTTGACTCTAATAACGGAAATGAAGTAATGCAATTGCTAACAGATTTGAATGAACAAGGCACTACTGTTATAATGGTAACACACAGCGAGCATGATGCAAAATACAGCCATCGCATTATACGCATGCTAGATGGGCAATCGGTTACGGAAAATATACTTACATAATTTCAAATATGTTTTATGTTAAAAAATTATTTCAAAATAGCTTGGAGAAATTTGTGGAAGAACAAAGGTTACTCATTTATAAATATCGGTGGCCTGACCGTTGGTATTGCCATTGCCATAATTATTGGATTATGGTTATATGACGAAGTAACCTTTAACCACTACCATAAAAATTATAAGAGCATTGCAAAAGTGATGCAGAATCTAACCTATAATGGAAAAGTGGGAACACAAGATTACAATCCAATGGTCTTGGGTACGGCATTACGTAACATATATGGCAATGATTTTAAGCAAGTGATAACAGCTTCGACAGGTCAATCTGTTTCTCTAAAAGCTAGTGAAAAAGTATTGAACATAAAAGGTGGTTTTTTTGAACCTGGTATTGAAGATATGCTAAACTTAAAAATGCTAAAAGGTACCAGTAATCTCTTAAAAGAACCCGGCACTGTTTTACTATCAGCCTCTACAGCTAAAAAGTTTTTTGGAGACCAAGACCCCATTAATAAACTAATGCTGATGGATAATAAAACCAGCTTAAAAATAGAAGCTGTGTATGAAGATTTGCCCGCAAATTCTGAATTTAATGAAGTAAAATTTATTGTACCATGGTCATTAATGCTTAGCCTTAATCCTTCACTGGCAAGGGATGACTGGAACGGCAATATGTTTCAAACCTATGTGCAACTGGCCGATAATGCCAGTATAGAAACGGTTTCTGCAAAAATAAAGCATATAAAATTTGCACAGGTAGATAAAGAACAGCAAGCAAATGTAAAGCCAGAGATATTGTTGTTTGCCATGGATAAATGGCATTTGTACAGTGAATTTAAAAATGGAAAAAGTGTGGGTGGTAGAATAACGTATGTTTGGCTTTTTGGTTTAATTGGATTATTTATATTGCTACTAGCCTGCATTAATTTTATGAACTTAACCACCGCACAGTCAGAAAAGCGGGCGAAAGAAGTAGGAATACGAAAAGCAATCGGCTCACTAAAAAGCCAGTTGGTAAAACAATTTTTTAGTGAATCAATTTTAGTTTCTGTTATTTCTTTTTTTGTTGGACTATTAGTGGTATGGCTTACAATGCCTTTGTTTAATGACTTGGCTGGTAAAAAAATAAATATTCTATGGGCTAATCCTTTTTTTTGGATATTGGGTTTGTCGTTTACGTTAGTTACAGGATTGATTGCTGGTAGCTACCCTGCTTTGTATTTATCCTCTTTTCAACCCATCAAAGTATTAAAGGGTAGTTTCCGTTCGAATAAGTTGAGCGTTGTACCACGTAAAATACTAGTAGTGCTGCAGTTTACAGTTTCCATTATGCTCATCATTGGCGTCATTGTAGTATTTCAGCAAATTCAATTTTCTAAAAACCGTTCAGTGGGTTATAACAGAAACGGATTAATATCAATAGCTAACAGAACAGATGATATACACAACCATATAGATGCTATCAGCTATGAATTAAAACAATCAGGTGCTATTATTGAAATGGCGGAATCACATAGTCCAGCTACCGAAGTTTGGCTAGGTCTTGATGGCTTTGACTGGCAGGGGAAAGACCCAAATTCGCAAACCACTTTTGCAAGCATACTTGTATCGCATGATTTTGCAAAAACAGTAGGATTGCAAATTACACAAGGTAGAGATTTTTCAAAAGCTTTTTTGTCAGATTCATTAGCATTTATCTTAAATGAAGCAGCTGTAAAAACGATGGGCTTTAAAAATCCCATTGGAGAAATAGTTACATTAAAGACGGGGCAGCAGCCAAAGACCGCATATAAAGTAATTGCTGTGGTAAAAGATATGTTGATGGAATCGCCTTACGAAAAAATAAGTCCTGCTGTTTATTGGCTCAATAAGAGACGTGGTAATTTTACTACTATCAAACTAAACCCTGCTACCAATATCAGTATAGCATTAAGCAAAATTGAAACAACATTTAAAAAATATGATGCTGCCTCTCCGTTTGAATACAAATTTGTGGATGAAGAGTACGCCAAAAAATTTGGAGAAGAAGAACGTATTGGTAAACTGGCTGCAGTATTTGCAATACTTGCCATTTTTATTTCCTGCCTCGGCATTTTTGGTTTGGCTGCATTTACCGCAGCACAACGCACTAAGGAAATTGGTGTACGCAAAGTTGTTGGCGCTTCTGTTTTTAATTTATGGAAATTATTATCGAAGGATTTTGTATTGCTGGTATTTATTTCTTTTTTAATTGCCACACCCATTACATATTATTTTATGTACAACTGGTTGCAACATTATGAATACAGAACCAATATTTCGTGGTGGATTTTTGGGGTGGTTTGTTTCGCCGCATTGCTGATTACATTAATTACCGTAAGTTTTCAAGCAATTAAAGCAGCTATTGCAAACCCTGTAAAAAGCTTACGAACCGAATAAAAAATTATAGCCATGATAAAAAAATTATTACTTATTGCATTTCGCAATCTAAGAAAAGACAAATGGTTTAGCTTGCTAAACATAATGGGGCTAACCATTGGCATAAGCTTCAGTTTGTTCCTTATTTTTTATATTGTAGATGAGCTTAGTTATGATAAGCATCATGAAAAAGCAGATCGCATTTATCGAATAAATTCTTACTTACAAGAAAAGGAGAAAGATATTAATTGGGCATTGACACAGTATCCGCTTGGCCCAACATTAAAAAAAGATTATCCAGAAGTAGAAGAAGCCGTGAGATTTATAAGCAGAGAAAGAACGTTGTTTAAGAATGGCGAAAAAGAATTTTATGAAACAAAAGCATATTATGCGGATAGCAATGTTTTGCAAATGTTTACCCACAAATTTATTGAAGGTAATGCTTCAACTGCATTGAATGCTCCTTTTGATATTGTTATTTCAAAAAAACTAGCAGACAAATACTTTGGTAAAAACACTTCTGCTATTGGCAAAACATTAAAAACCATTTATGATTTATATAAGGTAACAGGGGTTATAGAAAACATGCCTCAAAATTCGCATATTCGTTATGATATGCTCATTTCGATGCCCACAATACTAAAGTCTAATATTTATGGTGGAGGTGGCTGGGGCAACTTTAACAACTTTACTTATGTGCTATTAAAACCTGGTAGCAATGCTGTTTTGTTTAACAAAAAACTGGCAGATGTTTACAAAAAATATGTAGAAGCCGATTTTAAACAATACAATGCAACCATGTATTATGACTTACAGCCAATAACAAATATCCACTTACATTCCAAGTTGACATGGGAGCCAGAAGAGCTGGGTAGTATGTCATATATCTGGATATTTTCTGCAGTAGCATTTTTTATGTTGTTAATAGCCTGCATCAATTATATGAATCTCACTACAGCAAGGAGTGCAAGAAGAGCAAAAGAAATTGGCATTCGCAAAGTAACAGGTTCTACAAAAAGTCAATTGGTATTTCAGTTCTTAAGCGAAAGTTTGCTTACCTCTTTTATTGCAGTATTGCTAAGTGTGGTATTGGTTGTTGTTTTATTATCCGTGTTTAATTCTCTTTCGGGCAAATCATTTACGATACAAAATTTATGGCAACCCTTTAATATTATGTTGCTGTTGGGCATTGTTTTATTTACAGGTTTGTTGGGTGGAAGTTACCCAGCTTTTTATCTATCGGGCTTTAAGCCAGTAGGTATATTAAAAGGGGCTTTATCAAAAGCATCGGGTAATATTAATTTGCGCAGATCATTGGTGGTACTACAATTTTCTATTTCTATGATTATGCTTATATGCACATGGGTGGTGTATAATCAACTTTCTTTTTTGAGTAAAAAAGATTTGGGATTTAATAAAGATCAGGTAATGACTGTAACCGTAAATACAGGCGAAGATGAGCGGAATAAAATTTTTGCCATGAACAATGATTTTAGAAGCCAACCAGGTATTAAGTCTGTAGGTACTGCGTATGGTTATCCTGGCTCACCAAATGTGGGACTCAACATGTTTTCTGTAGAAACAAAAAATGGCTATGTAGATAAATCCATTGAATGCTATAGTGTAGATGATCAATATTTAAATACACTCGGTATAAAATTTTTGAAAGGTCGAAATTTTTCTGGGCTTTCCGATACACTGCACAGCGTAGTAGTAAACGAAAGTATCGTAAAACAATTTGGCTGGGATGAGCCGCTGGGTAAAAGATTCAAATACCCAGGAGATAGCTCAGGTAATTACCTAGAGGTTGTAGGTGTATTTAATGATTTCAACCAAAAATCGTTGTACAATCCTATAACTCCAATGCTATTGTTTTACCAACCCAATTGTAATGTTATACAATTGAAATTAGATTCAAAAAATATAAAAGCATCCATTGCTAAAGTAGAAACTACTTGGAAAAAATATTTTCCGCAACTGCCTTTCGAACATAAATTTTTAGACGATGATTTTAATTCGCAATATGTAGCTGATCAAAAGCGAGGAAAAATATTCGCTACATTTTCTATTATTACCATCATTATTACCTGCTTGGGTTTGCTAGGTCTCACAGCATTTACAACTCAGCAGCGACAAAAAGAAATAAGCATTCGAAGAATACTTGGTGCCACTACTTTAGAAATGATAAAGATGATTACTACAAACTATTTGTGGTTATCATTGATAGCAGCACTTATTGCATTTCCTATCGCTTGGTATTTTATGAGCAGATGGCTTAAGGTATTTACGTATCATGATAAGTTGTCCATTGTGCCATTCGTTATTTCGGCGCTTGTAATTTTAGTAACAGCAGTTGCCACTGCGTCTTTTCATTCGGCAAAAGCAGCATTAACCAAACCAGTAAACAGTTTACGAACAGAGTAAAAAAAATGTTATGATAAAAAATTATTTGAAAATTGCCTGGAGAACAATTGAAAAAAACAAACTCTATTCATTTATCAACATTATAGGTTTAAGTATTGGCTTAGCTGCATGCATGCTTATTACGCTGTTTGTAAAAGATGAATTTAGCTTTGACCAGTTTCAACAGAAAAAAAAGGATATCTATCGGTTGGTTGTAAATGAAACATCCGCTACAGGAGAAAAAAGTAAATTTGGCATTACTGGCATGGTCCATGGGGCTGCCTTTCAAGCGCAAATTCCCGATTTGAAAAGCATGGTTCGATTTGAAGGAGGGAAAGTAAATGTAAAATATAAAAATGAAATTTTTGTACAAGATGCAAACTATGCAGATAGTAATTTTTTTGATATGTTTTCCGCAGATTTTATTGAAGGAAATACACGGCGAGCATTGTCTGACCCATTTCAAATTGTACTGTCTGAAAATGTTGCAACCCGTTTTTTTGGTACAACTAAAGCCGTAGGAAAAACATTAGCCATTGAGAAAGATGGTGAATTTAAAGATTATACCATAACAGCGGTAACAAAAAATGCTCCGCAAAACTCAAGCATTCAAATAAGTTTAATGATGCCCATTGAATACAAAAACAATGACGATAAACATTGGATTAATTTTCATTTGAATACTTTTTTTACAGTTGCATCTGGTGCTAATATTGCCAATATTGAAAAACAAATGGCTGCTATTTATAAAACCAATGCTGCTATAGATTTAGCGCAAGCCAAAAAAGATTGGAAATATGATAATCAATTAGCGTTTGGCTTACAACCCTTTTTAGATATGCATTTAAGCCGTGAATACAGGGCTGAAAATGGATTAAAAGAATCTAGTAATATAACACTCTCCGTTGTTTTATCGGGAATGGCTCTATTTATTTTGCTTATAGCTTGCATCAATTTTATAAATATTTCCATTTCGCATTCATTAAAAAGAGCAAAAGAAATAGGTGTAAGAAAAGTAATGGGCGGGCAAAGAAAGCAACTCATTTTGCAATTTATGACTGAATCGTTTTTACTAAATACTGGGGCTTTTTTATTGGCCATAATTTTGACAATTTTATTATTGCCTGTCTTTAATAATTTCACATCAAAATCATTATCATTCTCCTATCTATTCGATGTAAAACTGATTGCCATATTCTTTTCTATATTTTTGCTAACTTCTTTTTTAGCGGGGTTTTATCCATCGCTAGTAATATCAGCCTATAAGCCAGTTCAAGTGTTATCTGGAAAATTTCGCCTAAGTAGAAAGAACCTTTTACTGAAAACGCTGATTGTTTTTCAATTTGGTTTGGCAACTTTTTTTACCATACTAGCTATTATTCAGTACAAACAAGTAAATCTTTTTACATCAAAATATTTAGGGTACGATGATAGAAATATGGTACTCATTAATACTGGCGGCTCAAAAGCAGATAAGGGTACTGTATTTATGAATGAAATAAAAAAGAACAAAGATATATTGCAGGTAGCCCCAAGAAATTTTTCGGGATGGATGACCAATGCAATTTTAGATAATGGAGAAGAAATGGTACCCGACATGAATGTGGTTGATGAAAACTTTTTGAGCACTTTTGGTTTGAAGCTTAAAGAAGGAAGGGGATTTTCAAAAGAATATCCTGGCGATAGCACATTATCTATTATGGTAAATGAAGCTTTTGTAAAAGCAGCAGGCTGGAAAAATGCAATAGGACAAAATGTTAAGGTAATGAACCGTGATCCCTACAAAGTTGTTGGTGTTATTCAAGATTATCATTTTTCTTCTTTATACCAAACGGTAAAGCCACAGGTATTTACCAGTAATAATAACTATGGAGGTTATGGCTCTTACTATATTAAACTGAGTGGCAATAATATTCCTGAGGCGTTAGATTTTATTAAGGCTACGTTCAAAGAATCTTTTCCAACTAAACCTTTTGCATACGATTTTCTTTCGGATATAAATGACAAACAATATGAAAAAGAATTTCAAATGAAGCAAATTATTTTATGGTCAGCTATGATTATTATTTTCATTTCTTGCATGGGGCTATTTGGGCTTTCTATTTTAACCACAGAAAAGAGACGCAAGGAAATTGGTGTGAGAAAAGTATTAGGCGCAAGTTTACATAGCATTGTTCAAATGCTTTCGCTACATTTTTTAAAATTGGTATTGCTTGGGTTTGTCATTTTTGCTCCACTAGCCTTATATACTGGCAATAACTTACTTCAAAATTATCCATACCGGATAAACGTTGGTATAAGCATATTTGGCATTTCGTTGTTAGCACTAGTATTTATAAGCATTATTACGGTGAGCTATCACGCATTAAAAGCAGCAATAGCCAACCCTGTAAAAAGTTTAAGAACTGAATAAAAAATTATTATGATAAAGAATTATTTTAAAACAGCATGGCGCAATTTATGGAGAAATAAATTGCATACCTCTATAAATATTACCGGGTTGGTTATTGGTTTTACCATTGGCATTGCTATCCTATTAATGGTATATGGTCAACTTAGTTTCGATAAATTTCATACAAATAAAAACAAACTTTATCAAGCATACCAAGTTTTTAATAAGCAAAATGGTGAAGAAGTATCTAGCAGTTTTGGTTTTCCTGCTGCACCTACTTTTAAAGCAGAGGCTTCTGCAATTGATAAAGCCAGTCGTTATTTATATGGTGGAAGCAACGCATTTTATAAAGACAAAGAATTAGACGTGCCAGTAATGTTGGTAGATGAAGATTTTCTATCCATGTTTACTTTTCCAATTATAAAAGGAAATAAATCTAATGCCTTAAAAAATTTAACAGATATTGTAATTACAGAGTTTACAGCAAAAAAAATATTTGGAAATGAAGACCCTATTGGTAAAACCATTAAAGCATCTGCAGGTAATGGGTTACAAGATATGACGGTATCTGCAGTTGTAAAAGATTTCCCCCTAACCTCCAGCATTAAATTTGATGCATTGGCTCGTATAGAAAACAGAAGCGATTTTGCAACGGATAAAAACAATTGGAACAACCAACACCACCCCGTTTATTTTCAACTAAAAGATGGCGCTACACAAGCACAAGCAGAAATGCAATTAAAAGAAGTAAATAAAAAATATGTAGCAGAATGGTACACGGGCTTGCAAAAAGAAGGAGCAAAGCCGGATAAGAGAGGTGATATATTTGCTACTAGATTATTGTCTTTTAAAGATGTACATTTTTCTCCAAAAATTGCAAATGGTGCTACAAGCAAAGCGCAAATTTATACAGTACTAGCGGTAGGGCTACTGATAATCCTCATTGCCTGTTTCAATTTTGTAAATATTAATCTTGCCAATGCATTTACAAGAAGTAAAGAAATTGGTGTAAGAAAATGTTTAGGTGCAGGCAAAGCAAAACTATTTACCCAATTATGGAGCGAAAGTTTTTTAGTGTGCTTTATTTCATTTCTACTTTCTCTTGGCTTGGTAAATATTGTAATCTACATCATCAATAAAATAGAAAAAATAAATATGCCGCTTTCCACCATGATGTGGCAACCAGGTTTTTTAATACTTGCAGTAAGTTTACTTTTATTTGTATCGCTCATTGCTGGCGGTTATCCATCGTGGGTTATGACAAAGTTTAAAGTAGTAGAAACCTTAAAAGGTAAAGTAAGTTTACATAGAAAAAGTGTATTACGAAATGCATTAATTGTAATGCAATTTGTAATTGCATGCATTATGATTAGCAGTACATATATTATTTACAAACAGTTTAAACATTTGCAACAAGCAGATTTGGGCATCAACAAAGACCACATTATTAGTGTGCCCATTTTTAAAGCAGGCAAAGGAAGAGAAACCATTGAAAAACTTAGAACCCGCCTTGCTACGAATCCTAATATTATTTCAATAACAGGTAGCGGTATAAACATTGGGCTTGGAAAAGATAAGAGTAGCTCCAAAAGTACGAGTGGCTTCGATTATAAAGACAAAAAAATAACCACCAATATTGCCACCATAGATTACGATTATCTAAAAACGTTTGGGCTAAAACCTATTGTAGGAAGAGATTTTGATAAATCATTCCCATCAGACGATACGCTTTTTAATGTGATTGTTTCTGAAAGTGTGGCAAAACAGTTTAATGAAAAGAATTTGGTAGGACAACAAATAATAGTTGATAGTGCTGAACCTCGTTGGAATATCATTGGCATATTCCCAGATTTTCATATGTACTCTATGCACGAAGAAATAGAACCCCTTACACTGGTGATGGATAAGAATGCCAAAATAAATTATTGCTTTATAAAAGTAAATGCACAAAATGCATTGACCACCATGGAAACAATAAAAAGCGAAATGGCATTGATAGAACCCGGACGAGAATTTAAAGGCTCTTTTGTAGATGAAAATATAAACAATTGGTATGCACAAGAAAGATTGATGTCTATTTTATTCAGCATAGCAGCTAGCATTGCCATCATACTTTCTTGTATGGGTTTACTTGCCATGGTACTTTTAATTATTCAACAACGTGTAAAAGAAATAGGTGTAAGAAAAGTATTGGGTGCAAGTGTGCAAAATATATCCATCCTTATTTCAAAAGATTTTTTAATGCTGGTGGTTATTGCCGTACTCATTGCTACGCCTATTGCTTGGTTTGCTATGAACAAATGGTTGCAAGAATTTCCATATCGCATACAAATACAATGGTGGATGTTTGCCTTGGTAGCATTGGTTGCTTTGGCAATTGCATTGATGACGATTGGGATAAACACCGTAAGGGCTGCTATGCAAAATCCAGTAAAAAGTTTACGAACAGAATAAAAAATATTATGCTAAAAAACTATCTTAAAATAGCCTTTCGTAATATCTGGAAAAATAAACTTTTTTCTAGTTTAAATATATTGGGCCTAGCACTAAGTATGGCAGTTGGGGTTATTATTTTTGCAAGATTAAAAGCCAATTATGATACAGATCATTTTCATCCAAAGCTAAAACAAATTGTAAGAATACTAACAAAAGAAACTAAAGATGGTGAACAAACTACTTGGGCTACATCGCCAGAACCATTGGAAGTAGAAATGGCTAGTCTTCCTTTTATTGAAAAGAGCGTGGAAGTGCGCTTTGGTGGAAAATATAATTTGCAAACACAAAATGACAATGTACCTATAGATATTGTTTTTTCGACCCCTTGTTTTTTTGAAGTTTTTGGTTTTAAACTTTTAGCTGGCAATGTAAAAAGTCTTACAGATAATCCTTCTGCTATTTTTTTAACAGAGCAAACAGCTAAAAAAATATTTGGAAAAACAAATGTTATCGGGCAAACAGTACAATTTGAAAACATAGGAACTTATAGTGTAGAAGGTATTATTGAAGACCCAGTTTTGCAAACGCATTTACCAATAGAGGCAATGTTTTCAATGGGCGTAGCTAAAAAACTCGAAAAAAATGGAACGCTTAAAAATTCCTCACAAAGTTGGAATGAATACAAAAATTCCGCTCTTTATGTTAGATTAAATAGTAAGGATAAATTAAACCTGCTTAACAACTCACTCAAAAATTATACAAGAAAAATAGATAAGTCAGTGTTAGAATTTGTGGCACAACCTCTTGAAGATATTACACCACAAAGCCAAAATATTCAAAACGATGATCATACAGGCATGAACTATAGTGGTATTAGAATCCTATTGTTTCTCGTTTTTTCTCTAACAATATTATCCTCGTTCAATTATGTAAGTTTATCACTTGCTCGTGCCTTGTCACGTGCACAAGAAATAGGTGTGAGAAAAACGGTGGGAGCTACAAGGGCGCAAATTATTGCACAATTTTTAGTAGAAGCCATTATTATTTCAATGATTGCATTGCTATTTTCCATCCCACTTGTTTTTTTTCTATTAAATAATATTCCAATTATCAATTTTTTATTCCGCTTCGATTTGTATTTAATTATGGGTTTGTTGGTATATGGAATAATAACTGGTTTAACTGCTGGCATTCTCCCCGCTTCTATTTTATCTACATTTCAGCCCGTACAAGTTTTACGAAAAATGAAAAATATAAAACTATTGCGTAGTGTTGGATTATATAAAATTTTAATTGTTATTCAATTTTCTGTAACCATTATGTTGATGGTATTTTTTGTAATATTAACCGATTTTGAAAAGAAAAATACCGCCAACATAAACTCGGCATTATCGCCAAATGTATTAACACTTTCGCTAAAAGGAGAACCATACGAAAATATAAAGAATGAAATAAGTCAACTCAGTCATGTTGAAAATGTATTGGCAACCAACTGGTATTATGATGCATACAAACTAGATAATTGTACTTTGAATTGGAAGAATAAATCTCAAAAAGTGTTTTATGTAAGTATAGATCCAATGACAATAGAAGTGGAAAAAATTAAATTAATTGCTGGGAACAATTTCCCTAAAAATACCACAAAAAATATTGAGCAATTTGTATTATTAAATGAAGCGGCAGCAAAACTATTTACATTAAATACAGCAAATATTATAGGGCAAAATGTATTGATTGATACTACAAATGTAGAAGTAATTGGCATAATACCAAATCAGATTGCTGGCAATCCCATACCAATAATTTATAGATATTTACCAAATGACATTGTAGCCTTAACCATTAAAATAAAGCCGGGAACCGAACACGCTATCACCAAAGCCTGTACCGAAATTTGGAAACATTATTATCCGCAAAAGGCTGCGGAAGTTCGTAATTTAAAAAACAAGTACATGAATGAATCTGGTTTAGAAATGATGGGTTTCTTTGGTTTTTTCGCCTCCGTAATAATGATTATTGCAGCCATGGGTATTTTGGGTATTGCAAGTTATTCTGTGGAAGTACGAAAAAAAGAAATTGGAATTAGAAAAGTGCTTGGTGCAAACAAAATAAAATTAGTATGGAGTGTAACCAAAAATTTTGCTGTACTCATTATTGTAGCTGCGATATTTGGCATTCCAGCTGGCATTTTATGCGGCAACTTTTTAAGAAATAAAATGGGGAGTAATGTTGATTTAGGGCCAATAAATATTTTAATTGGCTTTGGACTGGTTGCCATAGTGGGTTTAATTACTGTATTATCTCAAACCATAAGAGCGGGACAAGTAAATGCAGTGAAAGTATTAAAAACGGAATAGAATGAATATTTACATAAATAAATAAGTGTAGAGTATTTTGGGTAAAAAAATAAAAAATAAATTATGTTATTAAACTTACAGAAAATTTTTAAATGGGTTACCATTGGCGGAAACAGAACATTCTTACTAAAAGATATTAATCTAAAAGTAGAAGAAGGAGAATTTATTTCCATTATGGGACCCTCAGGCTCAGGCAAATCTACCTTGCTAAATGTAATTGGTATGTTGGATGGCTTTGATGAAGGCGAGTATCATTTTCTGCATGAAAGTGTACACAAGCTAAAAGAAAAACAGCGAGCGCAATTGTACAAACAATACATCGGTTTTGTTTTTCAGCAATACCACTTAATAGATGAATTAACGGTGTATGAAAATATAGAAACCCCGCTTATCTATCAGGATCTAAAATCATCTGAAAGAAAAGCAATGGTGGCAGATATGCTGGATCGTTTTAATATTGTAGGAAAAAAAGATTTGTTTCCTTCGCAACTCTCTGGTGGGCAACAGCAGTTGGTAGGTATTGCAAGGGCGCTAATAGCAAAGCCAAAATTATTATTAGCAGATGAGCCTACGGGCAATTTAAATTCCAAACAGGGAGAAGAGATTATGGAATTATTTAAAGAACTTAATAAAACAGGTGTTACCATTATACAAGTTACCCATTCAGAAAAAAACGCTGAGTATGGTTCTAGAATTATAAACCTGCTAGATGGAAGAATGCAACATGATAATAAATAAATAAAATTAGTTAGATGATTCATAAATAGATTTTAGGCATATTAATTTTATCAAGTAAAGTAATAAGCAGTTAATTTTCGATTTAGAAGTTTGTCAGCCTGAGCTTGTCGAAGGCGGTGCGACTAGCTACAGAAGCAGGTTTTACAAAAATTAACCCGCCTTCGACAAGCTCAGGCTGACATTGAAATATTTTGAACGTTTACTTTTGAAATTTGAAAAAATAAATAATGTGAATCAACTATACAATTCTATAAAAAAATAAAAATGAAGATTAAAATAATAAGTTTTACGATGTTGTTTTTTTCAGCAACAGCATTTGCACAAGAAATGAAGATGACGCTGAAACAATGCATAGATAGTGCTATCAAAAATAATATTTTAGTAAAGCAATTTGGGTTGCAAACAGATGCAGCTGCAATAAATCTTACACAAGCAAAAACCAACTTGCTGCCAAACCTAAATGGAAGTTTTGGGTATGGTTTTAACCAAGGGCGAAATGTAGATCCGCTTACAAATAGTTTTATCAACCAACAATTACAGTCCTCTAATGTTGGGCTTAATAGCAGCATTATACTATTCAATGGTATGCGTTTGCAAAACCTTATTAAGCAAAATAGCTATACCAGCGAAGCGGCTAAAATGGATTTGCAACAAACAAAAAACAACCTTACCCTCAATGTAATACTAGCTTACTTACAAGTACTAAACAATGAAGACATTTTAGTAATTAGCAAAGCGCAAACATTGGTAACCAAAAAACAAATAGAGCGTATGGAAATATTGGTGAAAGAAGGTGTGGCTGCAAACTATCTATTGGCAGATCTAAAAGGGCAATTAGCCAATGAAGAAATTAGCATCATAAATTCCATCAATACATTACAACAATCCAAACTTAGTATTTGCCAGTTAATGAATATAGATTACAATGCAGAATTGCAATTGGATAAAACGTATGCAGTTTTACCAACCAATGTATATGAAACAAATGCAGCAGAAATTTACCAAGCTTCTTTACAAAATTTTGCATCCATAAAAGCCAATGCGTATAAAATTAAAAGTGCCGAAAAAGCAATCAAGGTTTCAAAATCTGGTTTTTTGCCCAGCATATCTTTAACAGGCAATTTAAGCAGCAGTTATTCTAGCCTAGCACAAATGTTAAGTCCCACAAACCTTACAGAAACGGAGACCGGCGCATATGTTATTTTAGGTGGCAATCAAAATCCTGTTTTAAGAAAGCAACAAAATTTTGCAGCATCGAAAACGGCTTATACAAATCAATTGAATAATAACTTGGGTTCGTTTATAGGCATCAGTGTGCAGATCCCTATTTTCAATGGCTTTCAAACAAAAAACAATATAAAACTTGCGCAGGTTTCTTTAAAAAACATTCAACTAGAATCTGATAATACCAAAGCCTTGCTCAAACAAAACATAGAGCAAGCATACCTTAACATGACGGCTTCCTACAATCGCTTACAAGTATTAAAGGAGCAAGTAATAAATTTCGAAGAATCTTTCAGAGCCGCTGAAGTTCGGTTTAATAATGGCGTAATAAATTCTGCAGAATACTTAGTAAGTAAAAATAATTTAGATAGAACCAAGGTGAATCATTTGCAAGCAACCTATGAATACAACTTTCGTACGAAGCTGTTAGATTTTTACAAAGGAGTGAAATAAATTAAATCTCCCTTTTTTCCAATAAAAAATCATGCTTCAAGGCTTATATTTTAATATTTACATATTATTTATATTTTGTATATTAGTGTTTTCTTTTTCACTTTAAATTACATAGATATGGAAATAGATAAAATAATTGTAAGCAATCATGCTGCACTTTTGCAGAAATATGGTACCGCTAGTTTAAAAAAAATATTAGATCAAATTAAAAAACTAATAGCCGCCGATAAAAAAAGAAATATAAATAGCTTGCTTGTTTTTGTAGATGACAAAGTATCCATGAAAAAAGCAAAGGGGAAAATCGTAACGGATGTTACCGACCCCGAGCAATATAAAAATGCGATCGATAGTCTGTTTCATTTTTACACACCAGATTATATCATGTTGCTTGGCGCACAAGATATTATTCCACATTGTAAATTTCGCATACCCATACCAGATGATGATGATAGCTTTGTACCCAGCGATGCAGCTTATGCATGCGAAGCTCCTTTTAGCAGAAATGCTGGCGACTTTATTGCGCCATCCAGAGTAGTAGGTAGGTTGCCAGATATTACTGGAGTGAAAGACCCAGCTTATCTTATAGCACTTATACAAAACAGTATAAATTGGAAGCCATTAAAAGCAGCCCAATATAAAAGTTATTTTTCATTGAGTGTAAAGTGGTGGCAAAAATCCAGCAAGGAATCACTCAAAAATATCTTTCAAAACAGTACCAAATTAAAAATAGCACCTACTACTACAGGCCCATATACCAAACCAGAGCTTAATGCCATGATGCATTTTTACAATTGCCATGGCGGCTTGCGTACAGCTGAGTTTTATGGACAACCAAGTGAAAAAAGTGAAAGCTTTCCTGTATGTATGGAGTCATCTTTTTTAGATGGAAAATTATCTTACGGAAATGTAACTGCTGCTGAATGTTGTTATGGAGGTTTGTTGTACAATCCTTTAAAACCTACCAATATTCAAATTCCTATAGCCAATAGTTATTTAAAAAACAATGCCATAGCATTTGTAGGCAGTACTACAGCTGCTTATGGTCCGCCAGAAGGGCAAGGTGCTGCAGATTATATTACACAATATTTTTTAATAGCAGTTTTAAAAGGGGCTTCTACCGGTAGGGCCTTTTTGGAGGCACAACAGCGTTTTGTAGAAAAAGGGGATGTGAAAATGGATCCTATGGATTTAAAAACAATCATTCAGTTTTTATTGTTAGGCGATCCCAGTCTTTCGCCAGTAGAAGAAATGCCTAAAACTACGCCTGGTAAAACGCCGATAAAAACGATTATGAACAAAGACGTACACGAAAAAAATGAAAGAAAGGATAGAAGAAAAAAATTACAAGAAAAAAGTGTGTACATTGGAAATACAAATGATGCCCCTATAAAAATAGAAAGCGATCCAAAAGGTGCATTAAAAACAGATATTCAAAAAGTATTACAAGAAAATAATTTTAGCAGTGATGGAAAAATGAGCTATGGCTTTAAGAAAAAGAAAAATCCCAAATCAAAAGGACCAAGTACAAAACAAGTATATCGCTATCATGTGTATAGCCGCATCCAACAAAATGAAAAAATAAATACCGTACGTTTGCTGGTGATACAAGAAGTAGATAATAAAATAATGGAAATAAAAGAATATGTACGAAGATGAAGTAAAAAAAACAAAGTTGGTAGGCGTAGTTGCAAAAGTAAACCTCGGCGGTATGAGCAAAAGTGCACATATAGGTTTTGTGCTACAACAAAAAGATAAATCTATCAAATTGCGAAGAGATGGAGCTAGCCCATTTTATGATGATTTTTTTGAAAAATTTGAAAACAAAAATGTAACAGCTACAGGGTTTGATATGGAACAATATTTTTTGGTAACGGGTATGAAGGAAATTGTATTGAAAAAATAAAAAAGCCAGTGATGAACTGGTCTTTTTTATTTTATAATATGTACTTGTGTCCCTACTCCCCTACCAAATCCACTCGCTTCTTTCTAAACTTCTTCGGGTCGCTACCATCCATTTGTACAATAGCAGGATAAAATTTTCCTACCACATCCACCAACGATGTTTGGCTTTGCATTACTTCGTGTATGTCTTTGTATGCAAAAGGTGCTTCGTCAAGTCCGCCGCCAATAAGCTTTACGCCAAAGTCTTTCAACTCTTTTCTTAGTGCTTCGTGTGTAATATTTGCCAAGGCTTTGCTACGGCTCATCTTACGCCCAGCACCATGGCTGGCAGAATTTATGGCTGCTACATTTCCTTTTCCTTTCACAATAAAACCTGGCGCTGTCATACTACCTGGTATAATACCCAATACATTTTTACCTGCTGGCGTTGCACCTTTACGATGTACAATTACTTCTCTTGCATCACCTACATTATACCCACCACCAGAGGTGGGGGCTACGTACATTTCTTTCCATGCAAAGTTGTGGTGGTTCTCCACCATGGCCAATGGTTTTTCGCCAATGGCTGTTGCAATTTTTTTATGTATCGTATGATGACATGCACTTGCATAATCACCTGCAAGGTTCATAGCCAACCAATATTCATTACCCGCTTCGGTATCTAAATCTAGCCAAGCCAAATGTTTTGCTTCCTTAGGCAATGGTGTAGCTTGCATAGCTATTTGTGTGTAGTGGTTGGCAATGTTTGCGCCCAACCCACGGCTACCACTATGTGTAAGCAAGCCTACATACTCACCCACTGGTACACCCATCGGATTGTTTGCATCGGT
>JANOZW010000397.1:0-8268 GCA_031429575.1 Ferruginibacter sp. | reverse complement strand
AAAAGCCTCACCAAACAGATGAGGCTTTACAAAAGAATCTTTTTTATCATTTCATTATTACAAATGATTGGTTAATGATTTGTTTATCATTCGCAATTTTTATAAAGTATCTGCCGGCTGATAATTCTTTTACATCAAGATTAATGTTTCTTGTAAATGAATTGATTATTTGTTGTTTTAAAATTCTACCGCTTACATCGGAAACTTGTAGGGTGCAATTTGTATATAACGCTTCATTAAGTTTAATATACAATGGCCCTAATGTTGGGTTAGGATATACCAAAGCGTTAGAAAAATTGTTGTTCAATTTCACAAGTACAATGTCACTATTTTTAAACACTCCATCGTTATCTACCATTTTTAATTTGTAATACACAGCTTTAACGTTAGGAAAATCTTTATCTGTAAAAGTGTAGTTAATATTGGTTGTACCCCTTACTTCCCCAACTTTAGCAAAATTAATTCCATCTATACTCCTCTCTACTACAAAATGACTAAACCCAATAGCATTATCTGCATTCCAATTTAATTGAACATTGTTTTCAATCAATTTTGCAGTAAAATAGTTAAGGTTTATTGGTAAAGCTAACCCACATGTAGATGACCATATTTGACCTACATATTCTGGATGATCTACAAATGGATTCCTATTGCCCTGAAAAGCATAGACTGTATTGTTTCTATCTGTTTCTTTTGTGCTTACAGGGTCTTGGTTATGCCATTGTATCAACATTTTTAGGTAATTTATTTCTACCGAAGGGTATGTAGTACCATCCATTACCACATCTCCACCAGCTTGCAAATTTTCCCAAGTAGGTTGTTCAGCTTGGTAACGGGTTACCATGTATAATGTAGCTCTTGCTAAATCACCTTTGTATGCATCTATAGGTTCAAACACTGGCCCAGAATAGCCAGGGAATACTAATGCAGATGAACCCAGTTTACTCCCATTAGCAGTTGTTGTTGTAGCGGTTGCAACTTTACCATAAGGATAGTTGCTTCTAAGCCCATTTACATCCATATCTGTTGGGTAAAGATGATATAAATCTGCTCCGGGAAAATTAGCGGTGCTGCTTGAAGCAGAAAACCAGCTATTGGGAAAACTATGTTCTTTATTCCAACCATTTCCTTCTCCATCACTAGAACTACCAACATTAAATTGCGCAAAGGTAAAAGTATACGGGTCTGCTCCATTTGGATTGTCAGAATACATGTCCCAAACTATTGTTGCAGTCCCAGCATCGTTTAACCTATCATCAGTAGTTAGCATTTCTATATTATCTAAACCACCATAATTATTTTGTGTGTGTCCCGTCGTAATTATTGTACTTACTGCAGTTTTTAATGGTGCGCAAGTAAGACCGGCTGCAGCATTGTAATATCCTGGAGGTATGCCAGTGTTATTGGTAGTAGTGCTATTGCCATCTGCAAATGTAGTACTGTACACAGGGGGAGTGCCTGTACAACCATCATTGGCAGCATACACATAAAAGTAATAAGTATTGGCAGGTGTTAAAGCACTAGCCACAAAGTTGGTTGCCGTTGTATATGTTACTACTGCTCCATTTCCAATAGTTTGACCCGCCGTATAAATAGTACCATCTGTTGGTGTAGCACCAAGTGGAGGTAATGCAGTACTTCTAATTATTAAATACTTGCTAGCACCAGTACCTGCAAAAGAGCCGCTGATACTCGTATTTGCTGGGGTTAATATAATGGGGTTGTTTGGTGCAGCTGGAGTTGTACAAGCTGGTATTGTCAAAGTGGTGGCATTATTTGGTGTTGGGTAACTAGTTATATTGTAATTAGGACCACCACTGCATCCTACATCGTTGTATGCAAATACATAATAATAATAGGTGGTGGTTTGGCTTAATCCAAAATCTGTAAAACTTTTACTTGTGACATTTGCAATAACCGTTCCGCCTCCTAAAGCACTGTTTATAGCATAAGTGGTGCCATCAGATGGAGTTGCCGACAATGTATTTGAGGTAGATCTTACTACGATATATTTATCTGAAGTAGTAGCTGTAAATGAAGCGACAATAGAACTGGCGGTGATGGTGCCAAAAGTGAGTGCGGTCGGTACAGATAAAGGTTCAGCACAAGGCGAAATTGGACCACCATTAGCTGTTACAGAAAAATTATCAATACCTAAGCCTTGACTATTTGAACTACCTCCCACTCCTGTATATGTCCAACGTAAATAATAATCCGTGCTAGTTGCTATAGACAACCCTGTTAATGTAAATGATTTACTGATAGTTGTTGGTGGGTTTAAAATAGCAACTACGGCATCAGCGGAATAGCTTTGATTACCTAGGGCTTCAGCTGTAGAAGGTGTTACAGTATTCCCATGAAAAAAAGTCCAATCAGTACCTCTAGTATGGTTTCTATATTTTTCATAATCAAACGCTATAACTAAATCAGTAACGGTTGCTCCAGTATTATTGGTTATTTTTAAAACAATAGACCTTGGAGAAGAAAAACCACCAGACGTTAAAAAGCCTATTGCTCTATCTGTAGAACTAGCATTTACACCATTTGCATAATTATATATACCTCCACTTGCAGTAGTTGAAAGTACTCCAGCACCGGTAGAGCCTGCTGCAAATGAAGTAGCACTTGTACCGGTAGACCAATCAGTACCAATTTTGAAACCCGTAGGTAAAGTTGCAGTTGCCGATGAACCTATGCCATCAAAATTTTGGGTAAATGCAGTACCTGTGGCCGTTATAGAAATTTGGCCAAAAGAAAATGCAACAAAAAAAGAAAAAATGAATAGGGCGTAGATTTTTTTCATACTTAAATATTATAGCTACAAAATTATTGTTTTTTATTAAGAAGTAAGTTAACTAAATATCAACAAAAAACCCGCCAATATTGAATTGACGGGCTTTTATATCTTTAAAATATCTTATACAAATTACTTTGCTAAAGCGTTGATTCTTTTTGCCATTTTACTTTTCAAATTAGCAGCTTTGTTTTTGTGAATAGTACCACGTTGAGCTAATTTATCTATCATAGCTTCTACAGAAGGTTGCTTAGTAGTAGCTTCTGTTTTATCGCCTAACGCTTTAATATCACGTATGGCATTACGAGTCGTTTTGCCGTAATAACGGTTACGCTCATTGCGTTTTGCACTTTGTCTTACATCTTTCTTGGTTGCTGCGTGATTTGCCATTATTCTTATTTTTGGAGTGCAAATGTAGGATTATTATTTAGAATATCATCATCTGCTCTAACAATATTTTACTTTAAAGCTATTTTTTGTTTAATTTAAGTAAAATCTTGCCTTTTTTAAGGCTTTTAAATCCGATATTTGCAGCCAAAATGAGATGATTTGTGGAAAATTTATTGATTTTTGGGTTGTGGTGCAGAAGCAAGAAAATGTTTCGTGAGACACGAACCATGGCGAAAACAATAACTATTATAGATTGTATTACTAAAATATTTAAATATGTCTAAATTATTTATTACATATCTTTTTTTTATTTGTACAACTACTAGTTTGGGGCAAAATAATATAAATAAAATTTTATTTAAACCTGGAATAACATTTTCAACGAAGCAAGAAAATATAAAATGGGTTATAGAAAAACTAAATCGTTACAGTTTAAATGATATTGTTTTCAAATGTGATAATAGGGTATATGATAAATATTCAAACTTTTTAGCAAGTTTCAATGATATAACAAATGAATTGACAATAAAATATGAATATCGTGATACAATAAAAAATTTGTCATCTTCATACCTAAACATACTAAAAGTTCAAAATTTTAAGCAAATATGCCAAACTAAACAATCATCTTGTGAAAATAAAAAGTACTTTCAATTAGAAACAAATTGTAAGTGTATAGAAGTGCAAATTGTTAGTAGTTTCGAAGGGCAAATCATAAAACAGAATTTTAAAGACAATAAAATATATTTTTACTTTGATGACATTACTGAAAAAGATATTTTAGCAAACATAAACATCGCTTTATTAAAATTAAAAAAGGTTGACAGTGAATAATTTTGTGCCATCTTTCTTTTATCTAAAAAACTTGACTCACTTTATTTAAAGTAATGCACAACAAAAAATCACAGATTCAATCTAAATACTATATACTCAGTACTAAATACTAAACAGAATGAAGGATTTCCAATACATTACCAACGCCCACCCATCTTATATAGAAAACCTATACAACGATTTTGTAGCCAACCCCGAAAGTGTGGATGCGGATATGAAAAAATTCTTTGAAGGATTTGATTTTGCAGTGGGTAATGGCATGGTGGCAAATGGAAAAGCCGCTGATACAAATGGCGTTGCTGCCGCTTCATCTGCACAAACTATTTATGTAGGTAATTTAGATAAAGAATTTGCGGTGTACCAACTCATACAATCGTACAGAAAAAAAGGACATTTAATTGCCAACACAAATCCGCTAAAGAAAAGAAAAGATAGACATGCAGGATTGGAATTATCCAATTTTAATTTGACCGATGCAGACTTGAATACCGAATTTGATGCAGGTAAATTTTTAAACCTCGGCAAAACAAGTTTGCAAAATATCGTTTCGCATTTGCAAAAATCATATACGCATCATGTAGGTGTGGAGTACAGTGCATTGAATGATATTAAAAAAATACAATGGCTCGCAAACGAAATGGAAGTAGGTTTTCACAAACCACTTTCTATTGAGCAAAAAAAACGCATTCTACAGAAACTAAATGAAGGTGTAATGTTTGAAAAGTTTTTGCATACAAAATATATTGGGCAAAAACGTTTTAGCCTAGAAGGTGGCGAAAGTACCATTGCAGGGCTTGATGCCATCATAAACACTGGCGCAGAAAATGATGTGCAAGAGGTAGTGATTGGTATGGCGCATAGAGGCAGATTGAATGTACTAGCAAATGTAATGGGCAAAACCTACGAACAAATTTTTACAGAATTTGAAGGTACGGCTACACCCGATACAACCATGGGCAGCGGCGATGTAAAATACCATTTGGGTTTTAGCACACAAACAGATACCACAAGTGGCAAAAAAGTAAATTTAAAATTGTGTCCTAATCCTTCTCACTTAGAAACGGTGGATCCTGTAGTGATGGGCTTTGCACGCAGCAAGGCAGATGTATTGTACAATTCTGATTTCGATAAAATTTTACCCATATTAATTCATGGAGATAGCTCTGTAGCAGGGCAAGGTGTGGTGTACGAGGTTTTACAAATGAGCGATTTGAAAGGTTATTATGTAGGCGGTACGGTGCATTATGTAATCAATAATCAAATTGGATTTACGACCGATTTTGATGACGCTCGTAGTGCAGATTATTGTACATCGGTAGCGGCTATGGTGCAAGCGCCTGTGCTACATGTAAATGGCGACGACCCCGAGGCAGTTGTAAAAGTATGTGAGATAGCTACAAAATACAGACAAGAATTTAACAGCGATATTTTTATAGATATGGTGTGCTTTCGCAGGCATGGACATAATGAAGGCGACGAACCAAAGTTTACACAACCTGCATTATATAGCCTTATAGATAAGCACATGAATGCTCGTGAGGTATATACACAATACCTTATGGAAAATGGAGAGCCTGATGCAAAAGTTTTAGCAAAAGAAATGGAGCAGAAATTTTTAGCAGACTTGCAAGAAAGGTTGGATGAGGTAAAACAAAATCCATTGCCATACAGTTTTCAAAAGCCTGAAGAGTGGTGGCAGCAATTAAGAAGAGCTACAGCAGATGATTTTAAAACATCGCCTGTAACAGCCATAAGCGCAGAGCAAGTAAAAACATTGTTTGATGGATTGATGAAATGGCCGGAGAATTTTAAGCCATTAAAAAAAGTAGAAAAATTATTATCCGATAAAATAAAATTATTTGAGGATAGTAAAAAAATAGATTGGGCTACAGCAGAGTTGCTAGCCTACTCAAGTTTGTTGGTAGATGGCAAAGATGTGCGCATGAGTGGGCAAGATGTAAAGCGTGGTACATTCAGTCACCGCCATGCTGTTATCTATGATGAAACCACAAACGAAGGGTACAACCGTTTAAATCATTTTACAGAAACACAATCGCCTTTTAGAATATACAACTCGTTGCTTAGCGAATATGCGGTGCTTGGTTTTGAATATGGCTATAGTATGGCAAACCCCAATGCGTTAGTTTTATGGGAAGCACAGTTTGGTGATTTTGTAAATGGTTGTCAAATTATTATTGACCAATTTATAGCCGCTGCCGAAACAAAATGGCAACGTATGAATGGTGTAACACTTTTGCTACCTCACGGTTACGAAGGACAAGGCCCTGAGCATAGCAGTGCAAGAATGGAACGGTTTTTACAACAGTGTGCAGAGTTGAATATGGTGATTACAAATATTACCACTGCGGCTAATTTCTTTCACATGCTGCGTAGGCAAATGGCTTGGCCGTTTAGAAAGCCTTTGATAAATTTTTCGCCAAAAGCAAATTTGCGTTTGCCTGCTACGTATAGCGATGTGAGCGCATTTACCGAAGGTGGTTTTACAGAAGTGTATGATGATGCTACCAACAAAGATGCAAGCATTATTAAAAAAGTATTGATGTGCAGTGGTAAAATATATTTTGATTTGCTAGAGCGTAAAGAAAAAGAAGGAAGAGATGATGTGGCAATAATTAGACTAGAACAATTGTATCCGCTACCGCAAAATAAATTGGATGAGTTGTATGCAAAATACAGCAAGGCCATTTGGCATTGGGTGCAAGAGGAGCCACAAAACATGGGCGCTGCTTCTTACTTACGTATGAATTTGGAGAGTATCAATTTTCATATCATCAGCAGAAAGGCTAGTGCAAGTACGGCTAGTGGTTATAGTAAAATACATGCTAAGGAGCAGGTGGCGGTTGTGGATACGGCGTTTAGTATTTAGTTGAAAGTTGTTGAAAATTGTTTGAAGAGTTGAAGGTTGGCTTCGTTACGAATTTAAGGAATGTCAGGGTGAGCTTGTCGAACCCGGTGCTATTTATAACGGATATTCTTTGCAAGGTGTAACCCGCCTTCGACAAGCTCAGGCTGACATCAAAATAATTCGAGAGGGATGGAAGCGAATTATTTTTAAGATAATGTTTTCAGCTCTGTAGGAGCGCAACATTTGTAGAATAATAAAATACAACATCGATAGAGTCCTGTAGGGGCGAAATATTAAAATATATAATCGATAATAGTGCATAATAAAAGATGAATAAAGGTATGCCGTAGAAGTGAGTGACATCCCTACACAGGTGTAGGGAATGATGACCATAGCTGCTTCTTTGTTTGGACAAAAAAAATAAAAAATAGAAAACTAACCCCGAAGGGGTTACCAATCAATAACCATAGGTGCAACCTATGGAGAAAACAAAACCAACCCCAAAGGGGTTTCCTGTAAATAACCACAAGTGCAACTTGTGGTAAAAAAATAAAAACATGTTTCAAAGTTTAAGTGAAAGATTAGAAAGTGCGTTTAAAAATATAAAAGGCGAAGGCCGCATAACCGAGCTCAACATTGCCAACACGGTAAAAGATATTCGCCGTGCATTGGTAGACGCCGATGTGAATTATAAAATTGCAAAAGAGTTTACCGACAAAGTAAAAGAAACGGCGCTTGGTGCGAAAGTATTGCTAGCAGTGAATCCGGGGCAGCAGATGGTAAAAATTGTGCAAGACGAATTGACGGCGCTCATGGGTGGAAAAGAAAGTGAGTTTAATGTAAATGGAAACCCTGCAATCATTCTTGTAGCGGGCTTGCAAGGAAGTGGTAAAACAACTTTTAGCGGTAAGCTTGCCAATTATTTAAAAACAAAAAAAGGTAAATCACCATTGTTGGTAGCCGCAGATATTTATAGACCTGCGGCCATAGACCAACTAGAAGTGCTTGGCGGGCAAATAGGTGTAGATGTGTACAGCGAGCGTGAAAACAAAGACGCTGTAAGCATTGTACAGAATGCGATAAAAGAAGCACGCAGCAAAAATAAAAATGTAATCATTATAGATACGGCGGGCCGCCTTGCGGTAGATGAAGTGATGATGACCGAAGTGGCGAATGTAAAAGCAGCGGTGAACCCTCACGAAATTTTATTTGTAGTAGATAGTATGACGGGGCAAGATGCGGTGAACACTGCGGCTGCGTTTAATGAGCGATTGGATTTTAGTGGTGTGGTGCTTACAAAATTGGATGGCGATACAAGAGGCGGTGCGGCACTATCCATACAATATACGGTGAACAAGCCCATCAAATTTATGAGCAGTGGCGA
>JANOZW010000396.1:0-3793 GCA_031429575.1 Ferruginibacter sp. | reverse complement strand
ATATTTTATTGTTGGATGAGCCTACCAATAACCTGGATGTAGAAACGATTGAATGGCTGGAAAACTTTTTAGCAGATTATCAAAATATTGTTTTGGTGGTGAGCCACGATCGCCACTTTTTAGATGCAGTATGTACGCATGTTGCAGATGTAGATAAAGGAAAAATAAAAATTTATACAGGTAACTATACTTTTTGGTACGAGAGTTCTCAGTTAGCTTCTAGACAAGCAACTGATAAAAATAAAAAAGCAGAAGAAAAGAAGAAAGATTTGTTGGAATTTATTGCACGTTTCTCTGCCAATGCAAGTAAGAGTAAGCAAGCCACAAGTCGTAAAAAAGCATTGGATAAATTGGTATTTGAAGATATTACGCCTAGTAGTCGTAAATACCCTGGTATTATTTTTAAGCCCGAGCGTGAAGTAGGTAATGATATTATTAAAGTAGAAAACCTATCAAAAAAAGCTGATGGTAAATACTTGTTTAGTAAATTAAATTTTGATATAGCTAAAACAGATAAAGTGGCTTTTCTTAGCCGTGATCCTTTGGCATTAACTACTTTTTTTGAAGTGATAAATGGTAGAACGCCTCCCGATAGCGGAGAATACACTTGGGGCACAACCATTACCAGTGCTTATTTGCCTAACGATAACAAAGAATTTTTTGAAGGAAGCCAAGAGAATTTAATGAACTGGCTTCGTCAATATGTACCGCCACATACAAAAGATGTAGATGAAGATTTCTTGCGTGGATTCTTAGGGAAAATGTTATTTACAGGAGATGAAATTTTGAAGAAAACAAATGTGCTGAGTGGAGGTGAAAAAGTGCGATGTATGCTTAGTAAAATGATGTTGCAAAACCCCAATGCATTGATGTTGGATGAACCAACAAACCATTTAGATTTGGAAAGTATTATTGCTTTTAACGATAGCATGGTTAATTTTCCAGGTGTTGTATTCTTGAGCACGCACGATCATCAGTTTATGCAAACTGTTGCCAATCGTATAATAGAAATTACGCCAAAAGGTATGATTGATAAATTGATGACGTATGATGAATACTTGGCAGATGAAAGAGTGAAGGAAGTGAGAGAAGAGTTGTACAGTTAGCAGTTTGCAATTGGCAGTTGGCAGTTGGCAGTTGGCAGTTGGCAAAAATATTTCACCTGTAAAGATATTTATTTTAGATTTTGAAGCATTATTAAACTATAAAATATTAGGGACTTCCAAATCCTCCGCCTGTCGGCGGAGATGTAGGGGGCTATTGTTGATTGAAATTACTAACTAACATAATTGACTTTTTTTATCCCCCTTTTAAGCGGATAATGCCGCTGCAAACCTTCAGGTATGCTGCTTGTGGTGGAGGCAACATGATGCTCGGTTTAAGTATTTATTTTATACTTTTCAACTTTGTATTTATTCATGGCTATGTAACTTTAGGGAAATTTGCTTTTGAATCTTATAATGTGTCGTTATTTTTTTCTTCTTCTACTTCTTTTATAGTCGGTTTTTTATTAAATAAGTATATCGTTTTTACAACATCTTATTTAAAAGGTAGAATTCAGTTGTTTAGATATTTCCTTTCTTTCTCCACCAATTTGGTATTAAATTATTTTTTGTTGAAATTATTTGTGAAAATATTGCATATGGACGAATTCTTAGCACAAGTTATTTCTACAGGTATTTGTGTATCCCTTGCTTTTGCTACTCAAAAATATTTTACCTTTAAACAAGATACAGCTGCATAGTTGCACCGTTTTCTGTACATTTGAATTATATGAACCATATCTTTTTATACATAGATCCGAGTAGTGGTAGTTATCTCCTTCAAATGTTGATAGCTGGTATTTTAGGTTCGCTGTTCTTTTTCAAAAATGCTTGGCTAAAAGTAAAAAGTTATTTTACAGGCAAAAAAGAAAAAACCAAAGAAGAATTGGATAACGAATTGTAAAATGCTATGTTACCCCTAACCCCACTTCCTTCTTCTTATAGAGATAACGATGGTTTTGTTTTTAGACAAGAAGATAAATACTATAGATTCATTAACCCATCTTATTTTTTGCACTACGATTTATTGATAAACTCTGGTTTGTATAAGGTACTTACAGATGCTGGAAGATTGGTACAACACGAAGAAATTAATGCTGCTTCTTTTCAGCAAAATGAAAATTGCAAAATAATATTGCCAGAGCAAATTCCTTTTATTAGCTATCCGTATGAGTGGAGTTTTGATATGTGGAGGGATGCAGCCATAGTAACACTAAAAATAGCAGCACAAGCATTAGAATATGGTGTGATATTAAAAGATGCAACCCCTTTTAATATTCAGTTTCATAAAGGCAGACCAGTTTTTATAGATACCCTTTCTTTCGAAAAATATGAAGAAGGTACTTCATGGATAGCTTATCATCAATTTTGCGAATGTTTTTTAAGCCCGCTCTTACTCATGCATTATGGGCATAGGGATTTAGGAAAACTATTTATGGTTTATCCAAATGGAATTCCTTTAGATGTAATAAAAAGTATACTGCCATGGAAATCTAAGTTTAATATACATGTGTATTTGCATATTTGGTTGCAAGCAAAAATGACCAATAAATCAGCAGAGGGAGAAACTGAGAAAAAACAATTTCCAAAAAAAAAATTGCTTACACTTTTAAATGGACTTACAAGTTTTGTAAGTGGCTTATCTCAAAAGCAAACAAAATCTACTTGGGATGATTATTACACGGATACCATTTTGGGTAATCAATATTTAGATGCAAAAAAAATAATTGTAGAAAAATTTGTTGATACCATTAATTTAAAAACTGCAATAGATCTCGGAGCCAATGACGGTTATTTTAGTTTGCTTTTAAAAAACAAGGCGGAAAATATTATTGCTACGGACTTTGACTCCAATTGTATAAATGAACTATATAGAAAAATAAGAAGAGATAAAATAAAAAATATTGTACCATTGGTGAGTACACTTAATATTCCCACACCTTCTATTGGGTGGAATAATGAGGAAAGAAGTAGTCTCAAAGAAAGATTGTCTGCTGATCTAGTACTTGCACTAGCACTAGTTCATCACCTTGCTATAGCTGAAAATTTACCATTAGCGTTTATTGCAAAATGGCTTAGTAAGATGGGTGCATATTTGATTATTGAATTTGTACCAAAGAGTGATGAGAAAGTGAAGCAATTATTGAAAGATAGAGAAGATATTTTTGATGAGTATAATTTGGTATCTTTTAAGAAAGTATTTTCTGAATATTTTGAAACAATTTTGGAAGAAAAAGTTGGCAATACGGAAAGGGTTTTATTTTTAATGAAAACTATCTAATGAAATTATTAAAAAAATACCCAGTGTTTTTAATTCTATTGCCCATTTTTTTTTGTCTTCATGGTGTAATAGATAACTTTGATAATGTAAGATTAAATGCTTTACTAATACTTTGCGCAATACTTTTTGGGAGTATATTTTTGTTATTCTTGTTTGTGAATATTTTTATTAAAAAGTGGCAGATATCTTCTATAATTTGTTTTTATATTTCTATATGGTATTTGTTTTTTGGTGCAATACACGATGGGTTGAAAGCACTACCTTTTTTGTTTTGGCTACAAAAGTATTCTGTCATTTTACCAATACTTTTTTTAAGTACAGTTCTCCTTGCTATCTTCTTAAAAAAGAAAAATTATGATTTGACCAAACTTTTTTTATTCTTTAATGTTTTGTTTATTCTTTATTGTTCTATAGATGTTTTTTCTTTTGCCACTAAAGCAAGATACTCTGAAAAAAATATGGAAACAAA
>JANOZW010000395.1:0-5024 GCA_031429575.1 Ferruginibacter sp. | reverse complement strand
TTTTTAACCAATTGTAGCGTTAGATCTTTTTCTGTAACGCCATTTTCATTAGTTACACCAGGGTCTGTTCCTCCATGCCCAGCATCTAATACAACTGTAATTTGTTTTTCCGCCACAATATCTCGAATGGCATCTTCACTTTGTGCAGCCTTGACATCATTCAATTTTGGTATTTGAACATTTGTTTTAATTCCATTTTCTATTTTGAATGTTTTGGTAATACTATTAGGAATAGTTTGCATCTCTTTATATTCTTTTGCCTTTATAGTAAATGCCGTAAACACAATTACCAATAATGGCAATACCAGCAAGCGGCTTAAATAATTTACTTTCGGATTTTTATTTTTTGTAAGCATCATCAATCTTCTTTTTATGGGTGAATAGAAAAAATTATTGGTAATAATATTTTGATGTTGGGGATAAGTAGCCGCTAAAATCATGGATGCAAATGCAGCAGTATCGCCATCTTCCACAGCACGTTTGTCTGCTATAAATTCGTGTATCATGCTAAGTTCTCTGCGTATAAGCCAAAATATAGGGTTGCTCCAAAATACAATGAGCACAAGGTTTATAAACATTTTGTCCGAGCTATGGCGCTCTTGTATATGCGCAAGCTCATGCTTAAATATGCGGTTGCCTGCGGGACTGTACATGTCTATTTGTTGATTCCAAAAAATATATTTAAAAAAAGAAAATGGTGTTCCTTTTGCCGCATTGGTGTTTATAAAATGTATGGCTTCAATTTTTATAGGCTCGTTTCTCTTCCATAATAAAAAAATAGAAAGCAACATTTGAATAAGCATAACAAATAAAATAATACTCACCACTAAATAGAGAAATGATAATATTTCTATGAACGAAAAATTTGATTTTTGTGGCATTGCAATTACTACTTCATCCATATACTCATCGCTTGCGGTAACTACCTGTAGCATTTTTATTACACTTGTTTGTGGCGCATGTTTTTCCTGAAAAATACTTATACGACAGAGTGGGAGTATAAGCGAAAGCCCCACTATGGTAAGTAAGTAAAATCTATTATAACCATGAAAAACTTTATTGCGTAAGGCAAACCAATAATATCCAAACAAAACAGCAGAACAGATTGTTATTTTTAGAAGGTAATAGACGAATGGTAACATACTAAATTGTTTAATTGATCAATTGTTAAATTGTTTTGGGTTTTTCAATTTGAAATATTTTCATTGTACTCACCAAGCTCCATTTTGGCACATTTGCACATTTGCATATTTGCACATTTTTTCATTTCTTCTTCAATTCCTTTAAGAGTAATTCCAAATCGGTAATACTCAAATTGTTTTCTTTCACCATAAACGAAACCGCTTCTGTAAAACTGCCTTCAAAATAACCTTTTACCAAAGTTTTCATTGTGGCTTTGCTATAAGCCTCTTTACTTACTAATGGATAATATTGATGCGTTCTGCCAAATATTTTTATTCCAATAAATTCTTTCTCCACCAAAATTTTTATAACAGTAGCCACAGTATTGTTATGTGGCTTTGGCTCGGGTAATACATCTATTATCTCTCTTAAAAATGCTTTGTCTAATTTCCAAAGCTCTTGCATTATTTGCTCTTCTGCTTTGGTGAGTTGTTTTATCATAATTTTAATTTGATAAGTAAAACTATAAAATTAGTTTTAAAACTATAAAAATAGTTATACACATTTTTTAACAACTCCCTTTCAAAAAACATTTCACCACAGCCTTGCATTTATTTATATTTGCTACAACTATTCAAATAGAATATTTGAATAATAAAACAAATTTTAAATAATTTCAGGGTTCTAAAGTCCCCTTGCGGGAGATTAGGGGGCTAATAAAACAATTTAACCATACACAATGTCTCAATCAATAATAGAACTTACCAACGTAAACATTTACCAAAGTGAAACCCTTATTCTCAGTGATGTAAACATTTCTGTAGATAAAGGCGAATTTGTTTACCTCGTTGGTAAAACTGGTACAGGTAAAAGTAGTTTGCTCAAAACCCTGTATGGCGATTTGCACTTAACCGAAGGGCAGGGCTATGTTGTGGGACACAACTTACGAGAGCTTACTTGGAAAACCATTCCTTTTCTTCGTAGAAACTTGGGCGTTGTTTTTCAAGATTTTCAATTGCTTACAGATAGAAACGTAATGGAAAATTTAAAATTTGTATTGCGTGCTACAGGTTGGAAAGATGAAAAACTAATGGCAGATAAAATTGCTGATGTATTGGAGAAAGTAAACCTAAGTACCAAGGGTTTTAAAATGCCTTTTGAATTGAGCGGTGGTGAGCAACAGCGGGTTGATATAGCTAGGGCTTTACTTAATTCTCCAAAACTTATTTTAGCAGATGAGCCTACAGGAAATCTAGACCCTGAAACGAGTGATGATATTATGAAATTATTATTTCATATTAGCAGAGATTTTGGCACTACCATTGTAATGGCCACACACGATTATGTGGTGATTGATAAATACCCAGCACGCACATTAAAAACCGAAAGTGGAAAAGTATGGGACAATGCTACTGTATCGCATCACGTATAAGCAAAGCATTAGCTTCATTATTGTATATTTTTTTCAATGCAGCACTTCGGCGCTGCATTGCCGTTTCTGCAAAGGGTTGTTTAAATAAAAACACAATTTCTTTTTGAAATTCTGCAGCAGTTTCTGCTATATTGCAAAGTTCGTTTAAATCACTTCCATCCACTCCTGCAAGATTTGCCAAGCAATGCCGCCCATTATATAAGGCATTTAACAATTTTAATTTTACCCCCGTATTATTAAACGATGGTAAAATATTTATCTGTGCATTTACAATAAGCAACTGCATATTGTCATCTGTTGGGCTTTCTACAATACTAATATGATTATAATTTTTTGCAACAAATTTTAATTTTTCCGATGGGTTTCGTCCAGCTATTATTAGTGGAATGGCTAGGTCATTAAATACATTTTCAATTAACCAAAGTGCCACATTTTCATTTTCATTTATAGAAAGATTTGCGTGGTACAAGCAGTAAGTTCCTTTACCAATTTCACTTTTAAGATAATCATATGGCAAAAATGCAGGTAAAAAAGAAATTGATTTCGCATTGAATAACTGCTGGTAAATATTCGTATCATTTGTACTCAATGTAAAAATATGTGCTTTGTTTGCTATTTTGCTTTCATATTTTTTTAATAACCGAGCTTCGTTATTAAAATACAATTTTTTAAAAAAATGATTTTCGTTTTTTGCCAAATGTTCATAGTACACATGTTCTACATTAAACAATCTTAAAAATATTTTCCTATTTTCAAAAGCATTTTTACTTACATGATATGTGCTGTGAACACCTTCAAATAAAATGGCAAAATTATCTTTCTGCAAATTTTTTAATAACTTTTTACTATTTCGAGATGAAACGATGTATGGCTTTACTAAAGAAAAACTTAAAGCAGCTTTTCGTTTATAGTAGGTTACCGTTTCGCAATATTTGTCTAATTCTATTTGTGCTGGCCTATTTTTTAAAAAGCAATGTAAATGAATTTTTACACCAACTTTATGCAACCATTTTATTTTGTAAAAAATATCTACTACACCGCCAAAGTCAGCAGGGTAGGGCACATCGTGGGTTACAATATGTAGATGCTTTTCGCTCACAAAAAAGGTTTATAAATGGCTTTTAATTTTTCGCTCTCATTTTCCCAGCACAATTCTTTTGCGGCTGCTATACAATTATTTTTATACATGGCATACCTTTCTTTATCAGCCACCAGCGTTGTAATAGCATTTGCAATATTTTCGGGCTTATAGTTATCTAAACAAATGCCGCAGTTATATCCTTCTACGATTCTTTCTACTTCGGGTATGCCAGTAGCAATAATGGGTACGCTTGCATGTATATAATCAAAAATTTTATTGGGTAAATTAAACAAACAATTTAAATCGTCAAAAGAATCTAAACTAAACCCAATATGTGCCCAAGATGTATATTCTCTTAATTTGGCAGGCGGCACTTTATCTATCATTTCTGTTTTATTTTGCAGCCCCCATTCTTCTCTTTTAACTTTTATTTCATCCCATTGTGTACCACTGCCTACAAACAATAAGTAATAATCATCTGGCAAATATTTCATGGCTTCTAGCAATTCTACACCACCACGACCTACGTTTATACCGGCGCCTTGCAAGAGTAATATTGTTTTATGCTGAAGCTTATCAGGCAAAGCTGCATTTATTTGAGCTGTTGTAAATGGTACATTCCTTACTACGGTTATTGCTTTATTAAATTCCTCTTGGTATTTATTTTTTACAGAATCATTAATGGTATATACAATGGGTAGTTTTGGAAAAATCCAATCTTCAAAAAATTTCCATGTTTTTCTTTTAAGATGAGAATCTTTGAGCTCGGGCACACCGGTAAAATATTCATGTGTATCATAAAATATTTTCTTCCCTCTAATTTTTGAAAGTATGTAATTTGGAATAAGTGCATCCAAATCATTGGCTAAAAAATAATCTGTTTTTTCAAATAACAGTTTAAAAAATAGTTTAAAATTAAATTCAGCATATTGCATAATTCCTTTTCTAAAAAAGCATTTTATACGTGTTGCCTTAAAATTATATGTATCTAATGGTAAACTATTTTTAAAACACCTTGCAATTACAAAAACCTCAAAACCCATTTGCTGAAGTGTAGTGCATATCCGTATTACACGCTGGTCAGTCGTAAGGTCTGATATAACTGAAACGGTAATTATTTTTGCACTCATAAAACGAATAGCTTGTTATTATAGGCCACTAAGATAAGCCGATAAATGCTGATGTATATTTTCTGCTGCATTTCCTTTGCCAAAAATATTTGTTTCAAAGTTGGAAATCAAAGATGGCAGTTGGTTAAATTGTTCAATAATTTGTCCTTCATTTGCAATGGTATTTAATGAACATTGTTGTTCCAATATCTCTGGCCAAAAAGGCTTATCCATTATTATCAATGATTTTTTTTGTAGAAAATACGCTTCTCTACTTGTG
>JANOZW010000394.1:0-13682 GCA_031429575.1 Ferruginibacter sp. | reverse complement strand
TTTAATTAAATTTTTAAATAGCATTTTTAAATACCACTTCACAAAATCAGAATACTTAGTAGGCATTCCATGTGCAATATCAAATCCATTTCCAATAATTATTAATCTATTCATTTCAATTTCTTCTTTTGGTTAGTAGGTAAAAAATTCTCCCCCGTCACCACGCTCTTCCCTGTTTTATTTTCCAACGCTTTTCTTGCATCTTTTGCAATAGCACCACCTTTTTTGCTTGCAGTGGCATTTTCTGCTAAGCCTTTTGCTTCATCGGTTTCTGCTATTTGTCGGGTAGAGAGCTCTGCCAATGCAGTAAAAATTAATTCTGCTTCACTCATGTGGTCACGCAAGTTTTGAGATTTTAATCCTTTTAAATCTTTGTGTTTTTTTACCGTAAGTCCCGTCCACTCTTGGTGAATAATGTTGGTGAGTAATGCAAATTCATCTGCTCTTTCTACACCACTATCTTTCCAATAATCAGTTAACTTATTTCGGGTTTCTTGCCCTGTCATTCTTTGTTGTATCCACTTTTCGCTTCGCCCAAGTTTTTGCCAGTTTTCTCTTGCTCTGTCAAGGCTTTGAGCAGGGTCGGCCATTTCTTGCATGCGCTCGTAACCTACTTTTGCAAGCCATGTTTTAAATGGTTCAGCTTTTGGTGAGGGTATAGATTGGATAAGGCGGAGTAATTGTTCGGTATCAGCTACATCGGTGTCTCTTAACCTTCCATCAACTGCTTCCATTTTCAACCGTACGATTTTATCGTACACTTGACTTCCTTCATTGAACAACTTCTTTTTTAGATCTGCCCAATAACGTTTGGGAATTGAACTTCCAGACAAGATTTCAATAACATCAATAATGCTGAAATACCATTTCTCCTCCTCCTCATTCCACAATGAACGCACTTTTTTTTCTTCAAATATTTTTAAACTATTCATAAAAAACCATTTGCGTAAAGATAATATAAAAATACTAAATAGTTTAGCTTTTATTTTCTACCCAAACCGCAATTTTTATCGTACATATCAAATAATTTAACTTGCACATCAAAATCAATCATCCATCATGCACAAATCATTTTCACATTTTATAGCACTATCATTTTTAATAGCAATAACAGCTTGTTCATCATCTAAACAATCAGGCAAGCCTGCAATCGTAAAAACCAACGAATACCAAACAGCCAATTTACCTGCGCCATATGCTACAGGTTCTAACAGAAAAATAAGCAATGTGGTAGGTTGGGGCGACAACGAAAAACCCATTGCGCCTGCAGGCTTTACGGTAAGTTTGTTTGCAAAAGAGTTGGATAATCCAAGCTGGATTTATATGGCCAAAAACGGAGATGTTTTTGTATCAGAATCTGCATCGTCTGTAGATAAAAATATAAAAGAAACAGGCGAAAAAGTAGTAAGAAAAAAAGGTGGAAAAAAAAATGGCAAAAGCGCTAATAGGATTTCACTTTTTAGAGATGCAGATAAAAATGGCAGCTACGAAAGCAAGTTTATTTTCGCTACCAATTTAAACCAACCATTAGGCATGCTCATACTCAACAATCATTTTTATGTAGCCAATACCGATGGGGTAGAAATGTATCCGTACAATATTGGCGATACGGCTTTGGCATTGGAAGGCAAAAGAATTACAGAACTACCAGCAGGGGGTTACAACAACCATTGGACGAGGAATATTATTGCAAACGAAGCGGGTACAAAAATTTATATTACCGTAGGCTCGGGTAGCAACAATGGCGAAAATGGTATGGAAAACGAAATACGTCATGCCAATATTTTAGAAATAAATGCAGATGGAAGCGGCGAAAGAATTTATGCAGCAGGGCTTAGAAACCCCGTGGGTATGGACTTTGAACCAACCACAAAAACCCTATGGACAGCCGTAAACGAAAGAGATGATTTGGGAGATGATCTTGTGCCCGATTACATTACGAGTGTGAAAGATGGTGGCTTTTATGGATGGCCTTATGCATATTACGGCAGCAACCCTGACCCTCGTATGAAAGAAGACCCACACCCAGAACTTGTAAGTAAAACAATTGTACCAGATGTTTCACTAGGTGCACACACAGCTTCATTAGGTTTGGCTTTTTACAACAAAAATAATTTTCCAGAAAAATATAGAGGCGGAGCTTTTGTAGGGCAACATGGCTCTTGGAATCGTTCACAATTTTCGGGTTACAAAGTGGTATTCGTTCCATTTGCAAATGGCAAACCTTCAGGGCTGCCAGAAAATTTTCTTACAGGATTTATTGTATCTCCAAATAAAAATGAAGTGAGAGGTAGGCCTGTGGCGGTGGCGGTAATGAACGATGGTTCATTATTGGTAACAGATGATGGGGCAGATATGATTTGGAAAATAACTGCTAAATAAACAAAAGACATTTGTGATAATTACTTTTCCTCTCTTTTTGGGAGGAGTCAAATAAATGATGAAAATAAAATAAATTAATTGGAGATGAGTTTAAATAAACAACTTATTTTCGCCGCACAAACAAAAACATACAACTATGAGCACAACAGGAAAAATAGAAACAAACAAAGGCACATTTAGTTTTGAACTATATGACGAAGCCACACCAATAGCAGCAAACAATTTTAAAGCATTGGTAGAAAAAGGATTTTACAATGGCTTAAGTTTTCATAGAGTAATACCAAACTTTATGGTGCAGGCAGGTTGCCCAGATGGTACCGGTGCAGGCGGACCAGGTTACACAATACCATGTGAAGTTGCCGCACCAAACCAATACCATGATAGAGGTGTAATGAGCATGGCACACAGAGGCAGAAACACTGGAGGCTCTCAATTTTTCATTTGTCACAATAGACAAGGCACACAACATTTAGATGGTAACCATACTTGCTTTGGAAAAATTACCGAAGGGTTAGATTTTTTAGATGATATACAAGGCGGCGATAAAATGATAAAAGTAACCATAGACGCTTAATCATAAAAAACGCTCGATTACCAAAAAGATACTCGAGTATTTAAAACTTTGAACCTTCAACCTTCAACTATTTCCCCTATGTCAATGGTATATCCAGATTTTTTTGAAAAGAACACATTTTTTATTGATGAAAAAATTGGTTTTTTTAAATTTACAAATGCTTATAAAGTATATGATGAGCTTGGCGAAATTGGTTTAATACAACAAAGACTCACCGCAGGGCAAAAGTTTTTGCGCCTATTGCTTAAAAAAGCGATGCTCCCTTTTCAGCTAGAAATTACCGATTTAAATGGTGATGTATTGGTTACCATTAAAAGAGGATGGACATTTTGGATGTCTAAAATCACGCTCACAGACAACAACGGAGGTTTGCTTGGAAAAATAAACCAAAAATTTGCTTTTTTAAAACCAACCTTTAAAATTTTTGATGATACAGATATAGAAATCGCAGGTATTACAGGAGATTGGAAAGGGTGGAGCTTTAAAATAGCTGACATTAACGGAAATCAAATAGGAACAATAAGTAAAAAGTGGAACGGTATTTTAAAAGAAGCATTTACTACTGCCGATAAATATGTGGTGGACATTGTACCAGAATATGCAGAAGACAAAAGAAAGATGGCCATTGTTTCCTGTGCCGTTACAATAGATATGGTATTGAAGGAAAGTAAGTAATATTTTAAAATTATTTTAAAGCGGCTACATAGAATTATGTGGTCGCTTTTTTGTGAATAATAAAATACGTTAATTTTCTATTTCAAAACCAATTATTCTTTTTCAGCGAAAATAATATCGTAATTTTAATTTCAGAATCAAACCTTCTTATTTTGAAAAGAATAATTACTTTATTTTTTCTTTCATTACTTTTTGTAAACACTACTAATGCCCAAAGACTTACTGGCACTTGGGAAGGTGACATTGACGGCGATGAATTTTTGCAAGTAAATATTATAGACGTTAAAGGTGGAAAGCTCTGTGGATACACATGGGATTATAGATACGCAAAGAAAAGTGATTATTGTAAAGCATATTTTTCAGGTAGCTACAATAAGGAAAAAAGCTCATGGTTTGTAAATGGGTATGCATTCATGGAAAATAGTGGCGGGCATGTTTTAATGCAATTAACATTTAGATTGGATTTTGAAAAAGGGAGAACTGTTTTAAATGGATATTGTAGAGTAAAACCTAGCTTTTTTTCTGGCGGTGGTACAGCATATGAGATTTCTTTAAGAAAAGTATCTAATCAGCCGGCAATGATGACACAAGAAATGAAAGATTGTGTAAAAGAAAATGAACCTCCAAAGAAGCCTGTTACAAAACCGCCAGTTGAGCTTAAAAAAGATGTGCCAGTAATTAAAAAACCCATTGCACCTAAGAAAAAAGACAGTGTAATAAAACCTCCTGCAATAAATCCAAAACAAAAAGATACAGCAACTAAAATAAAGCCGCCCATTACAAAAGTTACCCCAATGGTAAACACATTACCTACTCAAACAAAAGGTAGAACAAATAAAGAAATAAGTAGAATTGTTGTAAATGACAGAAAAATAAAACTAGAAGTGTATGACAATGGTACAATAGATGGAGATACAGTAAGTATTTTTTACAATGGAAAAATGATTATGAGCCATCGAAGATTATCTAGCAACCCGATAGAGATTGACCTTACACTCGATGAAAACACAAGCCTACACAGCATTGTATTATTTGCGGAAAACCTTGGTAGCATTCCGCCCAATACAGCGCTAATTATTTTAACTACGGCTAGCAAAAAACGGTATGAATTATTTTCGAGTGCCAACTTACAACAAAATGCAGAATTAATATTTGAGTACAAACCCAAATAAAAAAGCGACCATGATTTTATCAAAGTCGCTTAAAAAATTATTTATTGCAATTTAGCTTACTACCAAAACGCCTGTAGCTATAAATTCTATTTCTGTTTTTGGCTCTGTTATTTTTTCTATTTCTTCTTTGCTTTTGCCAGCATCTTCAGCGTAGTGTTTTAGCATTTCTACACTCGTTACTGTCTTCTTTGCTTCGCCTTGTAGTACTACATCTTTACCTACAATATTTAAAGGCATAAAAAATTTGTAGTCTTTAAAGCGAATCATAATACCATCGCCTTCAGTTTGTGCAAGTTTCATCCAGCAACCTTTCTTTTCGCATACGCTAGCTACCGTTCCTTTTACCTTTCCTTTAAAACTTTCTGCTGTCATTAATTTTTCTTCAAGCAAGTTCACTTCTATAGCACCCACAGCAGTTGTGGTAGCTCCATATTTTCCTCCTTTTGTGGCTGCTTTTTTATTGGGTTGTGCTAGGGCGGTTAAACATAACAGGCTTATAAAGCATGTAAATAATAATTTCATGATAATGTATTTTAATAATTAGACAATAAAAATAATATATTCCAACAGTGTGACAATATTTTTACATAAAACGCTGCTTTTAAAATAGCTTTTATTGATTTAACCCTTTTATTTTCTTGTTCATAATACTACACCAAATGGGTGGCACCAATGCTAATAACATGGAGCCAGGGTAACCTGTTGGTAATTGTGGTGCATTATCGTGATGCTGCAATATTTGATATTTTCTACTAGCCAAATAATGATGGTCGCTATGGCGGCTCAATTCAAACAGCATCATTCTTCCCATGGCATGATTACTATTCCAGCTATGTTGTGGTTGTGCTCTTTCAAATTTATTCTCGCCTGTTTGTTTTCTTTGTAAGCCGTAGTGTTCTATATAATTTACCGTTTCCAATAACAATATCCCCATAAAAGCTGCACCCAAAAAGTATAATAAAATGGTGCCGCCAAATATAAAATAGATTATTGCTAAAAGGGCTAATTGCATAAATTGTAATTGTACCATTTCGTTATAAATACTAAAAATTGCTTTGCCTTTTTTCTTTACCTCATCATTGGCTATATGCCAAGCAGATAGATAAGTAAAAATAATTGTTCTAAAATAAAATAGATACACCCATTCGTTGTAACGTGCGCTACTAGGGTCGTTTGGCGTAGCTACATTTTTATGATGGCCCTTATTGTGCTCTATAAAAAAATGTGTGTACATACTTGTAAGTAGCGATAATTTTGCAAGCCCTTGCTCAAACTTATTGTTTCTATGTCCCAATTCGTGTGCTACATTTATACCAAATACACCACACAATATCCCCATAGTTGTAATACGCCCAATAATATCTAACATACTCAATTGAGCATCTACAAAAGAATATAAAAAGAAAAACAACATGGGTATTTGAATAAACACAACGAGATACAACATGTAATCGTATGTTTTATCAGCCTTAGCCAGCTCTTCTTCTGCCGCAGACATATTTTTTGTATCACCTTTTAAAAATAATTCCAATATGGGCATCAAAATAAAAGCATATGATATAGTAGCCCAGCACCAAATACCCGTATGTGTAAAACTCATGTATGCTAGCGCAAACATAATAAGTGGATTAAGGTATTTTATGTATTTAAACATAATCATTAGTTGTTTGGATGCAATTTAAGAAATTGGGTTTAAATTTTGAACAATTTAAATATTAATGCGTTGAACCTATTTACTTTAAAAATTACAAAATAGATTGTATGCCACCCAAAACAAAGCCGTCACATTTTGCGACGGCTTTTTAAAGAGTATTTTGCATATAAATTCTATCTTCTCGAATCCGGCGTAACTTTTATTTGAAATTCCTTCGGCGGTATTGCGCCCATTAAATGTTGTACAAAATAATCCCAACGTTTGCGCATCATGTAATAACTATCTGCGCCGTAGCCATGCGTTGCATTTGGAAAAATAACCAAATCAAAATCTTTGTTAGCTTTTATTAACGCATCTACTACCAAAAAGCTATTGGAAGCAGGTACATTATCATCCATATTGCCATGTGCAATTAATAATTTTCCTTTCAAATTTTTTGCATACAATTGATTGGCTTGTTTTTCATAATTATCTTTTTCAAGTAGCCCAATATATCGCTCACCCCAATCATCTTCATAATTTCGATTATCATGGTTACCGCTTTCGCTAATACCTACTTTATAAAAATCAGGATAGCTAAACATGGCATCAGCTGTAGCATAACCACCACCTGAATGGCCCCATACACCAACTCTATCCAAATCCATGTAAGGATATTTTTGTTGCAATTGTTTTAAACCACTTATTTGGTCAGGCAGTGTATTGTCTCCCATATTTCCATAACATGCATCATGAAAAGATTTAGAACGATTGGGATTACAACTACCTTCTATTACCACTACAATAAATCCTAACTCTGCCAAAGCTTGATGATCACTAAAACCTATTGCATTAAACGACCATGTGCCTACGCCACCTCCCTGTGGTCCTGGATAAATATAATTTACAACTGGATATTTTTTAGCAGGATCTAGGTTCGATGGCTGATACATAATACCAAATAAATCAAATGATTTGTTGTCAGATTTTACACTAAATGGTATTGGTGCTTTCCAATCTATAGCCGTTAAGCGAGATATGTCTGCTTTTTCTAGTTGAGCAATTAACTTTCCATTTATATCTCTTAACACAGTTGTATTTGGTACATCTTGTTTAGAAAAATTATCTACAAAATATTTACCATCAGCCGATAAACTGATTGAGTGGTTTCCACTTTCTGGTGTAAGTAATTTTAATCTTTTTCCTTTAAAATCAATAGTGTAATAATAACTAAAATATGGATTTTGGCCAGCTTCTTTGCCTTTGCCCTCAAATAAAATGGTGCTATTTTTTTCATCAACTTGTAGTATTTCTGTTACCACAAAATTCCCTGTTGTAATTTGATTTTTTAATTTTCCTGTGTTGGCATCATACAAATATAAATGCCCCCAATTGTCTTTTTCTGAGAACCAAATAATTTCATTGCTAGCAGATAAATAACGCCAATTGGCCGTTTTCCACCCTGACTCATATTGGGTGGCTACGGTTTCTTTTAATACATCTCGTACATCTCCTGTTGTGGCATCCGCAATTCTTAGTGTTGCACTTTTATGATCTCTCGGTGTAGATACAAAGGCAAGTTTACTCCCATCTGCACTCCATACATTATCGTCGAAAGAACCACCACAGCTAATATCATCACACAATGTACTGCGATGATCATCTGCAGCTGTCTTTAATTTTACAACACTACCAGTGGTTACATCTATAATAACCCGATGTATTTTTACAATTTCTTTATCTTGGGGTAAAGGGTATTTCCATTCTTTTAATTCAGGAGCACCCACTTTTGTTTTTACCAAATACATGCTACTTACATTTCTTTGGTCTTGTTTAAAGCTAGCTATTTTTTTAGAGTCTGGCGACCATAATAAAACAGCATTATCGCTATGTGTCCACCCAGCGTTATCTGTGGCATAACCAAAATCTTTTTCTCCATCGGTTGTTAGCTGTGTTTCTATTTTAGTTGACAGATCTTTTACATAAAGATTCCAGTTTTTTATAAAGACTACTTTTGTACCATCTGGTGATAATACTTCCGTAGATTTTGTGCTAAGCGAGGCAATATTTTTATCTGCTGGTATTATGTCTTCTTTTTTGGATGATGTTTTCTTTTTACCATCTTTTACATTTACCAATACATATTCTGCGCCTGTAGCTGTTTTTACGCTATACCAACAATTGCCATCAGGCAGCCATTGCGGTCTTACAGCGCCTCTATCTACCAACTTATTTAAATTAGCGCCTAATCTGCTTACTGCTTTTGCATAATCTTCTGTTGTAAGGTTTTTTTGCGCTTCTACATTATTAAAAAGCAGTAAAGATGCTATTCCTACAAAAATAAATTTCATCATATTTTTTAATATTTATAAAAGTAAATTTAGATGAATTTGATAATACTATGAATTTTAAAAATTACATACTAGTTTTTGAAAGTATAGTGAGATAACATCATCAAACAAACCCTTGTACACTTCTCTTATATTAATCAAATATTGTTGCTTATTCGTATATGCAAGTATGATTAAATTGCTTTATAAAATAACGATCACCAGCTTATTAATTTGCTTGAGCTTTTTTAGCAAAGCACAATTGGTTGACAATACCTCTACTTTTAGAAACATAGACCAAGAAAAGTATTTTCGCTTTCACTACGACAATGATTTTTTTACAAAATCTGATGAGTATTATACACAAGGTATTACACTAGATTATGTACACCCATCTATTAAAAATTTTCCGCTTGCCAAGCTTTTATGGAAACCATATAAAACAACAGCACAATATGGTGTTGCGTTTAATTTATTTGGCTATACACCCACTAGTATTTTAAGTGATGAGATTTTGTATGGTGACCGACCCTTTAATGCTAACATAACTTTAAAAACATTTTTAGTACAACTAGATGATGTACACAAACAACAAGTATCAACTGCATTCAGCATTGGTGTTATGGGGCCTGCAGCATTAGGGTATGATATACAATACAACATTCATCGTTGGCTTGATAACCCATTACCACTTGGATGGCAACACCAAATAAAAAATGATATAATATTCAACTATCAAATAAATTATGAAAAGCAAATAGCAAATGCAGGTAATCATTTTATTTTAAATTCAACTTCTGAAATTAGGTTGGGCACACTTAATAATAAAATAAATACTGGCTTTAATTTTATGGTTGGAAATTTCAATAAGAGATATACAGCAATTGGGTCCGATAAAAAGAAGGTATCATATTATTTTTATGGACAAAGTAGGGCAAACCTTATTGGCTACGATGCAAGTATGCAAGGCGGATTGTTTAATAAAAAAAGCCCCTATACAATTGCTGCGGCAGATGTTTCAAGGCTTACTTACCAAGCAGATGCGGGCATTATTGTAAATTATAAAAAATTATTACTTTCCTATACCCAGTCATTTCTTACAAAAGAATTTCGTAGCGGTAATTATCACCGTTGGGGAGGTATTACTGTTGGGTTTGCATTTTAGCAATTGCATCTCCTATATTTCTGTACAATTTTTTACTGCTTTAATTTCATTTTACTGCATCTAAAAGTAGTATAAATCAATAATTAAAGAATATTCTAGCTTTTATGTTGCTCATTTAAGATTATCTCCTTATTTTTGCAACCCCTTAGGGGAAATATTTCTTTAAATTCTTTTTTAGAAATATGGTGTGATAGCTCAGTTGGTAGAGCAATGGACTGAAAATCCATGTGTCGCCGGTTCAACCCCGGCTCGCACCACAAAAAAGCCACTTTCAGAAAACGAAAGTGGCTTTTACTTTTATACTAATTTACTTTTACCTTTTTCAAAACTACTTCAACTTCGGCACAACCCCCATCTCACTAAAAATAAACGAATAAATATCTGCTATCGTTTCTATATTCTTTTTGGTATTGCTTGCACCATGCCCGCTATTGGTATCTATGCGAATAAGAACGGGGTTTTTACCTTTGTATTTTTCTTGTAATGTAGATATATATTTAAATGAATGTGCTGGTACAACTCTATCATCATGGTCGGCAGTGGTAACCAATGTACTTGGATAATTTAGAGCACTGTTTATATTATGCAATGGTGAAAATGCAAACAAGTTTTTAAAATTTGCTTCATCTTTTTCGCTGCTACCATAGTCTGCAATCCAGTTCCAACCAATGGTAAATTTATGAAAGCGTAACATATCCATTACCCCCACTTGAGGTATGGCTACCCTTGCTAAGTCGGGGCGTTGATTAATAACCGCACCCACCAAAAGCCCGCCATTACTGCCTCCACGCAATGCCAATGTACTAGAGTTGGTATAATTTTCTTTTATTAAATATTCGCCTGCGGCAATAAAATCATCAAATACATTTTGTTTGTTGAGGAGCATTCCAGCTTGATGCCAGCTTTCTCCATACTCGCCACCGCCACGTAAGTTTGCTTGTGCATACACACCACCAGCATCTAAAAACGGAAGCAATGTTGCACTAAAGCCAGGCTCTAGGTTTACATTAAATCCGCCATAGCCGTACAACAATGTTACATTATTGCCATCTTGTTTTATGCCTTTTTTGTTGATGATAAACATAGGTATTTTTGTCCCATCTTTACTTTTATAAAACACTTGTTTTGTTTCATAATCTGCAGGGTTAAAACTTACTTCTGGCTTTCTAAAAACACTGCTCTTACCAGTGGCCACATCGTACTTATAAATCGTTGGTGGAAATGTAAAAGACGTAAACACATAAAACAATGTCTTGTCATCTCTATAACCTCCAAGCCCACCACCATTTCCCAGACTAGGGTATTTTACTTCGCTTATTTGCTTGCCCGCAAGGTCGCATACATATGTACGAGTGGTTACATCTTTAAGATAATCTACAAATAATTTTCCACCACCTGTGCTGGCATTTTGCAGAGGCTCCGTTCTTTCTGCTATCAATGTTTTGCCTTTGCTAGCATCCATATCTTTTATAGCGATAGAAATTACTTTTCCATTGGGTGCGGCATCGTTTGTTTGTAAAATAAAATCTGTCTTGGTATTTTCTACAACGCTAAAATTGCTATTGGTTACTTCTTTTATCAAGGGTTTAAAAACTTTGCTGCTGGCCTTCAAATCCATTACAGATATGGCGTTGCCGTCAAAGCCTTTGCCTCTATCGCTTATGTACAAGTACAAATATTGTTCATCTTCACTCGTGCTTGCTGTATGAAAACGTTGTAAATTATTTTTGTCTTCATATATTAATTCGTCGGCTGATTGTGCTGTGCCAATTTTATGAAACCACACTTGATGGTTTTCATTTTTTACACTTAATGCACTTGCACCTTTTTCTGGTGCAGGGTAGCGACTATAATAAAAACCATAACCCGTCCATGCTGTGCCACTTATTTTTACCCACTCCACTTTATCATCCAAATCTTTTCCTGTAGCCATATCTCTTACTTTGTAGGTTTGCCAATCACTACCGCCTTCGCTTAGTCCAACCACGGCATATTTTCCATCTTTGCAAAGGCTAAATGTTGTCATACGTGTTGTGCCATCTTTACTCAATGTGTTGGGGTCTATTACTGTTTCTACAGCACCGTTCAATCCTTTTTGTCTGTACAACACAGATTGATTTTGCAATCCATCATTTTTATAAAAATAATACCAATCTGCTTTTTTAAATGGCGCAGAATATTTAGGATAATTAAATACTTTTTCTATGGCTTTTTTAAAACCAGCTCGGTATGGAATTTTATCTAGATAACCGAAGGTTACTTTATTTTGTTCTACAACCCAAGCCTTGGTTTCATCGCTCTTATCATCCTCAAGCCAGCGATAGGGGTCTGGTATTTTTGTTCCAAAATATTGATCTACTGTATCTGTTTTTCTTGCGTTTGGATACGTTAATTGCGCTGCTGCATTTGCCATAAAAAATATTACTGCTATTAAAGAGAAGGTGTATTTCATTAAAAGAAGTTTTAGTTTACAATTTATAAAAAAGAGTAAGTTACATATTTGTTTTATTTTCTTTTAGAATAGTTGCCAATCATTGTTCGATATATAAAAACTTCAACCTGTGTCTGACAGCTAGTAAACGGACTAACAATTAAAAACCACTTGCAGTTGTCTGACACAGTTGTAGGTGCTTCAACTTATATTTTAAAATTAAAGTTAGTTTTGAATATGAGAAGACCTAGCATTAACAGTTTGAAATATACAAACTGCAACCGTGTCTGACACCTTGTAAATAGACTAACAATTTAAAACCACTTGCAGCTGTCTGACACATTTGAAGGAAGCCTCAAATTATTTTTTTAAAATCGAAGCTGCTTTTGAATGTGTCAGACACCTACAAGCACCCTGAAAATGCAAGGTCGCTTTTATAGGTGTCAGACACAGGCAGCAATTCAATTTGCGAGGTGATTAGTGGGCCTAATAAAAAAATAGAAATTTAAAAAAACTATTACGGGAGTAAATTTTATTTCTTATTGATAATGTTTATACAAACCTTCTCATCCTTCGCTGCATAAATTGTGAACAACGAAGGATGATAAAAACCAGTTTCTTATAAACTTAGTATGTAATTTTGTAAAAAAATACGAAGGATGGAAGTTTTAGAAAGACCAGTACAAAAAAGCAATAAGTCTAAAATAGGCGATATCGTTATTAAACAATACGGCGATAAAACCGTTGTGAGCAAATACCCCGACATGAGTAATATTGTACCCAGCAAGTTTCAGGTACAAAAGCGCAGCCGCTTTGCCGAAGCGGTGGCTTATGCAAAAACAATAAACAGCAGCCCCATATTTAGAGCCGATTTTTTAAAAAGAAAGGGAGAGGTAAAATCGGTTTATCAAGAGGCGTTGAAGGAGTATTTAGCAAGGGAGTTTTAATTATAATTTAATGGATAATTGTAATTGCCCGCCAAAACCTAGCTCTACAATTTTTTGAAGTGTAGAAATACGCACATCTTTTATGTTGTTTTCTACCCTTGATATATAGGCTTTGTTTGTACCACACTTATCCGCAAGTTGCTCCTGTGTTAAACCTTGCCCAATCCTTGCTTCGTGTATTAAAGCACCAAGTTTAAATGCTTCAAAACCTTTGTCTAATTTATCTCGCTTTTTAGCACCCACTTTACCATAGTGCTCATCTTTAAATTCTGCAAGCGTTTTAATATTTTTGTTTGTCTTCATAATACTCGTTTTTAATTTTTAATGCTTTTTCAATTTCTTGTTTTGGTGTTTTCTGTGTCTTTTTTTGAAA
>JANOZW010000393.1:0-3803 GCA_031429575.1 Ferruginibacter sp. | reverse complement strand
TATTAAGCGATAGAGCTGTTGACAGCGACCATGCAGCCATTCCTACTTTACTAGCTACATCGGCCGTGCATCACCATCTTATTGAAAAAGGAATGCGTGGGCAAGTGGGCATTGTGGTAGAAGCTGGCGATGTGTGGGAAGTGCATCACTTTGCCTGTTTAATTGGTTTTGGTGCTACGGCTATCAATCCATATTTAGCCATGGCATCTATTAGAAACATGAAAGCCAATGGTGCGTTGCAAACTAATTTGGAGTGGGAAGATTTACGAAAAAATTATATTAAAGCAGTATGCGATGGTTTGCTAAAAGTATTTTCTAAAATGGGAATTTCTACTTTACAATCTTACCAAGGTGCACAAATTTTTGAAATACTTGGTCTTGATAAAAATTTGGTGGACAATTATTTTGCTGGAGCTGTTAGTCGCATAGAAGGTGTAACCCTTGATGGGCTTGCCAAAGAAGCTCTGGCAAAACATTATGTTGCGTTTAGTAAAAAAACTATGCCCAATGATAGGTTGCCAGTGGGTGGTGTGTATCAATGGAAACGCAAAGGCGAATTTCATTTGTTTAATCCAACTACCATTCACCTCTTGCAATATTCTACAAGAATGAATGATTATAATACTTTTAAAAAATATTCTAAACACGTAAACGATCAAAGCGAAAGAGCAGCAACACTAAGAAGTTTATTTAATTTTAAAAATACACGCCCTGCTATTTTTATTGATGAAGTAGAACCTGCAGAAAATATTTACAAACGCTTTGCCACTGGTGCCATGAGTTTTGGTAGCATTAGCTGGGAAGCGCATACCACACTAGCTATTGCCATGAACAAGCTTGGTGGTAAAAGCAATACTGGCGAAGGTGGAGAAGATGAAAGCCGTTACTCAACATTACCGAATGGCGACAACATGCGCTCGTCTATCAAACAAATTGCATCGGCAAGGTTTGGGGTAACGAGTTTGTATTTAACCGAAGCAGATGAGTTGCAAATAAAAATGGCGCAAGGTGCAAAACCCGGCGAGGGCGGGCAATTACCCGGCTATAAAGTAGATGAGTGGATTGGAAAAGTGCGTCATGCCACGCCAGGTGTGGGATTAATTTCACCACCACCACACCATGATATTTATTCTATAGAAGATTTGGCACAACTTATTTTCGATTTAAAAAATGCCAATCGTGCGGCACGCATAAATGTAAAACTCGTAAGCAAGGCTGGGGTGGGTACCATTGCCGCAGGTGTGGCAAAAGCAAAGGCAGATGTTATTTTAATTGCTGGGCACGATGGTGGCACAGGAGCATCTCCAATAAGTTCTATCAAACATGCGGGTTTGCCATGGGAGCTTGGTTTAGCAGAAGCCAACCAAACTTTGGTAAAAAATAAATTGCGCAGCCGTGTGGTTTTACAAGCCGATGGTCAAATGAAAACTGGTAGAGATATTGCCATTGCAACATTGCTCGGCGCAGAAGAATGGGGCGTAGCTACAGCTGCACTCGTAGTAGAAGGTTGTATTATGATGCGCAAATGCCATTTGAATACTTGCCCTGTTGGTATTGCTACACAAGATCCAGAACTAAGAAAACGTTTTACTGGCGATGCAGAGCATGTGGTAAATTTCTTTAAATTTTTAACAGAAGAACTGCGTGAAATAATGGCGGAGCTTGGTTTTAAAACGATCAACGAAATGGTGGGCCAAGTAGATTGTTTGGTACAAAAAGAAAATATTGAACATTGGAAATATAGTAAGCTGGATTTGTCGCCGATACTTTATAAACAACCAGCATCTGCATTTACAGGATTATACAATCTGGAGAAACAAGACCATGAATTGGAAAATGTATTGGATTGGCAATTGGTATCAGCATCAAAATCATCTTTAGAGAAAAAAGAAAAAACAACGGCATCGTTTACAATTAAAAATACCGATAGAACCGTTGGTACAATTTTATCTAACGAAATTACAAAATTGTATAAAGCAGATGGTTTGCCAGATGATACCATACATTTTAAATTTAATGGCACAGCAGGACAAAGTTTTGGAGCGTTTAATACAAAAGGAATAACCTTAGAATTAGAAGGCGATGCCAACGATTATTTTGGAAAAGGATTGAGCGGTGCAAAACTTATTGTGTATCCATCTGCGGAAGCAGGTTTTGTACCAGAAGAAAATAGTATTATTGGCAACGTAGCTTTTTATGGTGCAACTAGCGGCCATGCATTTATAAGAGGAAAAGCGGGCGAACGATTTGCGGTACGCAACAGTGGCGCAAATGTAGTAGTAGAAGGCGTTGGCGACCATGGCTGCGAATACATGACAGGCGGTAATGTTCTCATACTCGGTGCAACAGGAAGAAATTTCGCTGCAGGCATGAGTGGTGGTATGGCGTACATATATGATGTGCAACATACTTTTGCCAATACCTGCAACAAAGAAATGGTAGATATAGATCCGCTATCAAGCGATGATGCAATATTTTTGCAAAGCATGATTGAGCAACATTTTAATTATACAAAAAGTACGGTAGCAAAATTTGTGTTGAACGATTTTGAAAACCAGTTACAGCATTTTGTAAAAGTTTTTCCGAAGGATTATAAGAAGGTATTGGAGGGGAAGAAGAATTTTAAACACATAGGCACAGTAGGAACATAGAAGCACAATAGTAAAACTATGTGACTATGATTCTATGTGGCAAAAAAATAAACACATAGGCACAGTAGAATCATAGAAACACAATAGGAAACCTATTTGCAACTATGTGACTATGCTTCTATATGGTGAAAAAATAAACACATAGGCACAGTAGAATCATAGAAACACAATAGTAAACCTATGTGAACCTATGTGACTATGATACTATGTGGTAAATTATTAAGTTTGTAGTAAATATTTTTAATCACAATAAAATTTTACTGCTTATGAGTATCACACAAAAGTACCTAGACGAATTAACATTCAAAATTATTGGTTGTGCAATTGAAGTACACAAAGAACTTGGACCTGGATTATTAGAAAGTGTTTATGAGAAATGTTTTATTAGAGAATTGGCTTTACAAAATGTAGCACATAAAACACAGCTATGGGTTCCTATTGAATACAAAGGATTACAATTAGATGCTGATTTAAGATTAGATGTATTAGTTGAGGATTTAATATTGGTAGAATTAAAAGCAATTGATGGATTATTACCAGTACATCAAGCACAAGTTCTTACTTATATGAAACTTTTAAAAAAACCAAAAGGTGTTTTAATAAATTTTAATTGTACCAATATTTTTAAAGAAGGACAAAAGACTTTAGTAAATGAATATTATAGTGCATTACCTAAAATCTAAACACATAGGCACAATAGAATCATAGAAACACAATAGTAGCAAACCTATGTGAACCTATATGACTATGATTCTATGTGTTAAAAAAAAAATTATGGGCAACACAACAGGCTTCCTACAACACACACGAGAGATACCACAAAAAAGAAAAGTGGAAGAGCGACTTAATGACTACAAAGAATTTGTGCTAACATACACAGATGAAAAGCTAAACGAACAATCTGGTAGATGCATGAACTGTGGCGTACCCTTTTGCCACAATGGTTGTCCGCTGGGGAATATTATACCAGAGTTTAACGATGCTGTGTATAAAAAAGAATGGAAAAATGCGTACGATATTTTAAGTTCTACCAATAACTTTCCGGAGTTTACGGGGCGCATATGTCCTGCCCCATGCGAGAGTGCATGCGTGCTAGGCATAAACCAACCTGCCATAGCCATTGAAGAAATAGAAAAACATATTATTGAAATA
>JANOZW010000392.1:0-2165 GCA_031429575.1 Ferruginibacter sp. | reverse complement strand
TATGGCTGTGTCGGGTAAAAAACCTTTGTTTGATGTGCAGCTAGTAGGCGTAAAAAAAGAAGTAAAATTAAATGATGGTTTGTTTTCTGTAAATACTTCTCAATTGTTGAAAGACGTGAAGAAAACAGATTTGGTTGTGATACCTGCCTTGTTTGGCGATATGAAAACGGCCATTGCCTCAAACAAAAAAATGTTGCCTTGGATTAATGAACAATACAAGAGTGGTGCAGAAGTGGCTTCACTTTGTGTAGGTGCATTTTTATTGGCTTCTACGGGTTTGCTCAATGGTAAAAAATGTTCTACGCATTGGGGCTTTCAAAATGAGTTTCGAGAAATGTTTCCTGATGTGGAAGTAGTGGATGGAAGTATTATTACAGAAGAACATCGCTTGTATTCGAGTGGAGGAGCAAATTCTTACTGGAATTTATTATTGCATTTGGTAGAAAAATATACCGATAGGCAAACGGCTATTTTAGCGTCTAAATATTTTGCCATTGATATTGATAGAGAAAGCCAATCGGCATTTGCCATTTTTCAAGGGCAAAAAAACCATACGGATGAAGCCGTAAAACAAACACAAGAATTTATTGATAAAAATGTTCAAGAAAAAATTACCATTGATGAATTGGCAGGGTTGGTCTCGCTAGGTAGAAGAAGTTTTGAGAGACGATTTAAATTAGCAACCAATAATTCAGTGTTGGAATACATTAATAGAGTGAAAATTGAAACGGCTAAAAGAAGTTTTGAAAGTAGTAGAAAAAATATAAACGAAGTAATGTATGATGTGGGTTATACGGATACCAAAGCATTTCGTAGTATATTTAAAAAGATTACAGGGCTTACACCTGTGGAGTATCGTAATAAGTATAACAAAATGGCTGTTCACTAATTAACGCTCACATTCAACTCGATATCTTATTGCCGCTTCAAGTACATCAATATTTATATCTTTTAGGGTTTTAAACTTAATGCAATACCCCGTCACACTTGCCTTGCCTATTTTTTGTCCAAACGTTTGGGCTAAGTATCTCTTATCCTCAATACCCATGATATATACAGATATTCCAGTTGTGTTTGCGCTCAATCCAATTTGGTAAAACTCCTTGGTTGTTCCATCAGCATATTTTATGCCATAAGATCCGTATCCGATATTGGGGTTAGATACGATTTTACCTTTATCGTCTTTGCCATCTAAAAACCATAATCTACATGTTGGCATCACTTGAAGTATGTGCTGGTGCAACGCTTGCATTTCGATGCCTTTTGGTTTGGGTATATGAGCAATATATTCTTTGATTTGTTTTTGTACATTCATTTTTATTCCAATTTATTGTGGTGAAATGTATGAATATTTTATAGCCCTCTCATTTTTTGGATAATGTTAGCAATAGATTTTCCAGATTGCCCAATGCCATTTTCATTCCCTGTGTGAAGCCATCCAAAATTCTCTCTAATCTTTCAAAGGATTCATTGTAAATAGTAATGCTCACTTTTGTTATTGCATTTTCTTCATTAAAGTTATGGTCCCATTCTGAACCATACAATTCAGGGTTTTCATCTTTGTCTGCAAAAGCATTAAACATTTTAAAATTTGTCTTCGGTGTAATGGAAGTATATTCTTGCAATGCCCAGCGTTCATTACCATCGGGACTTACCATGGCATAAAACCTTTTACCACCCACTTTAAAATCTTGGTATTTTGTTTTTGCAATCATGGGCATTGGCGCAATCCATTGGTCAATCAATTCTGCTTTGGTAAAAGCATCCCATACAAGATCAAGTTCTGCATCAAATTCCCTAGTTATAAATACCGTTTTTGAAGCTTTGTCTACGGTAAAATCGAATAGTAAGTTGTTGTTCATTTTTTTTGTTTTTTAAGTGTTGATAATACTTTGTCAAGTTGATTAAATCGGGTTTCCCAGATGGCACGAAAAGGCTCTAGCCAATTATCAATTTCTTTCATTTTATTTGAATTTAATTGATAATAAATTTCTCTACCGTTTTGTTCTTGCTTTACCAATTTGCATTCTGTAAGTATTTGAATGTGCTTGGATACTGCTTGTCTGCTACTATCAAAATGTTCTGCCAATGCATTTGGTGTCATGGCTTGCAAAGCAATAAGGCTTAGTATTGCTCGCCTTGTTGGGTCTGCTATTGCTCGAAAT
>JANOZW010000391.1:0-30462 GCA_031429575.1 Ferruginibacter sp. | reverse complement strand
CATTTTATATTATTGGTCATTTTACACAATTTTTTACTTTTTTATAAACAAATCTGTAGCCTGTTACAAAATATTTTTAATAGCCAATAGTTTGAAATTAATAACAAAAATCCTATAAATTCTACTTCAATCCAATTAATGAAATAGTAACTCCGTTTTTGACGGGTTATTAAATTGATTAAATAATAATTTATTTTTGAATACAAAATAATGTATGACAGAAGAACTAAAAACATTTTACCCAAAGAATAATGAAGCATGGAGAAAATGGTTAGAGAAATATCACATTGCAGAAACTTCTGTATGGTTTATTTTTTACAAAAAGATAAGTAATAAGCCTTCTGTAAAATATAGCGAAGCGGTGGATATTGCTTTATGCTATGGGTGGATAGATAGCAAACAGCTGCCAATAGACGAAGAAAAATATATGCAGTTTTTTTGTAAGCGAAAACCAAAAAGTGTATGGAGCAGGGTAAATAAAGCAAAAGTGGAAAAATTAATTGCTCAAGGAAAGATGACAAAAGCCGGTTTTGAAAGTATTGATATAGCAAAGCAAAATGGCTCTTGGACAATATTGGATGAGGCGGAAAATTTAGTAATACCAAAGGAACTGGAAAAGGAATTTAAGAAGTACAAGAATGCGAAAACTAACTTTTTAAATTTAAGTAGAACTGATAAGCGAAATATTTTGCAGTGGCTTGCCCTTGCTAAAAGAGAAGAAACCATACAAAAACGAGTAGGCGACATTGCGAGTCTTGCAGAGCAGGGGCTGAAGCCAAAACAGTTTACGGCGAAGAAGTAAATACTTGAAAATGCATTAGGAAAATTTCATAAAATATAACTACACAATGACTGAATTAGAATATTACATAAAATCATATTTCGGTATTGTAGATGAAAAAAGTTTGAATACCATTGCATCGCTTTTTAAAATATCTACATGTAAAAAAGGAGATTTTTTTCTTAAAGCATGGAGCTATTGCAATATGCTTGGTTTTGTGGAAGAGGGTTTGTTTAGAATTTTTGCTACAAATACCGATAAAGAAATTACTCAATGGATTTCTACCAAAGGATATTTTATAACTGATTTATCAAGTTTTGTTTGTCAAAATGCTGCAAGGTGGAACATACAAGCATTAATAGATTGTGAAGTTTTTGTTATTAAGAAAAAAGATTACGATAATATTAAAAATGTAGTGCCCAAATGGTTGGCACTGGAAAAATTATTTATTACCAAATGTTTTACATCTATGGAAGATAGAATTTTTAGTTTGCTCTCCCTTTCTACCGAAGAACGATACAATTTATTATTTTCTCAAAACCCTGAACTGTTTAACCAAGTACCTTTACACTATTTAGCTTCTATGTTGGGTATGACAGCTGAGACTTTTAGTAGGATTAGAAATAATAAGACAAAATAATTTCTTGATTTTTATCAATTCGCCGCTTCTGTTTAAAATAGACTTTTGTGTAATTAAATTAATAAAATTACACAAATGAACATTACAACAAGCATTACTATTAATGCAACTGCAGAAAAAGTTTGGACTATTTTAACTGGTTATAAAAATTATAATCAATGGAATCCTTTTATCACATCTATTGCTGGAGAAATAAAAGTAGATAATACTTTGCAAGTAACCATTGCTCCGCCCAATGGCAATGCTATGAAATTTAAACCTATCCTACTTATTGCAAATGAGCACAAAGAACTAAAGTGGAAAGGAAAATTATTATTCAAAGGCTTATTTGATGGAGAACATCAATTTGAAATTATAGATAATAAAAATGGTACGGTAACATTTGTGCAAAGTGAAAATTTTACTGGGGTTTTGGTGCCGCTGTTTAAAAAGATGATTAATGTTAATACAAAAAATGGGTTTGTATTAATGAATGAAAAGTTGAAGGAGAGAGCGGAGGAAACTATTTAAACCCTAGATTATGATTTTACTTTAATTTTACTGGTGAAAGTTTAAAATCAAAAATTTGAAAGCATTAACATTTTCCACATTTGGTGGTCCTGAGGTTTTAGAATATATAGATGTAGCAGAACCTATTTTAAAATCCAATGAAGTATTGGTGCAAATGAAAGCCATTGGCTTAAACTATGCCGATGTGTATAGGCGTAAAGGCAATTACCATTTAAAAGGCGAACCGCCATTTATTGCAGGTTACGAAGGTTCGGGTATAATTGTAAATGCAAACAGTGTAGATGGTTTTAAAAATGGCGATAACATTTGTTTTGCAGATGTGCCTTTTGCTAATGCGGAATTGGTTGCGGTACCTGTTGAAAATTGCATTCCATTACCAAATACAATTTCTTTTGAAATAGCTGCTGCTGTTATGTTACAGGGTTTAACAGCACAATATCTTACGGCAGATAGTTATGCAGTTTCACATAATGATGTAGTGTTCATCCACGCCTGTGCTGGTGGCGTAGGACAATTGTTGGTACAAATTTGTAAAATGAAAGGAGCAAAAGTTATTGGCTTAACATCATCTGATGAAAAACGAACTGCTGCATTAGATAATGGTTGCGATGCAGTTTTTTTATACAGGGAAGATTGGGTAGCATTATGCAAAGCACAAAATATTTCAGTAGTATATGAAAGTGTGGGCAGCACTATTTTGCAAAGTTTTGAAACGGTAAAGGAAACAGGTACAGTGGTTTTTTATGGTTTTGCAGGCGGCAACCCACCGCATATAGACCCACGTATGCTAATGGATGGCAGCAAAAAATTGGTAGGTGGCGACTTATGGAGTTACCTCACTAACAAAGCTGCAAGAGTAGCAAGAAGTAAAGAATTATTTGATTGGATTGATACAGAAAAAATAAAAATTTCTACGCCTACAAGTTTTGCATTAGCTAATGGCAGAGCCGCACACGAATTATTAGAGAGTAGAAAAAGCACAGGGAAAATTATTTTGATTCCTTAAATAAAACTAAAATGAAAAAATATTATTGCTTAATTATTTTATTTACTTTTATAAGTAGATTTACATTTGCACAACACGACCACACTGCAATGAGTACAGATAAAGCATCTACACACGGTATGCTTATTTTTGGTACGGATAAAATATATGCTTCGCATTTGCCAATGTTTCGTACGCCACACAATTATCAAATTATTATTGAGTTGATGCTGGATAATGCAGCCAAACAAAAATTTATTGCCGACCAAAAATTGCATCCAGAATTTACTACTTACACCATAGAGCCTGAAAGATTTGTATTGCCAGATATGATAAATGCAAAGGGTAGTTTTAAAGCAAATATATACCGTGGACATTTTGAAAGAGGCGGAATAAAAATTGCCGATAGCATCAAAATAAAAATAACCAACATAGTTTATTTTAAAAAATTTGATGCAACTGCTACAAAAAAATTGGAAGCGAATTTTTTAGTTTTTGGAACAAACAAAGAACAATTTGCCATTCACCAAATAAGCAATAAGCCTGACTTTGAACAAATACTACAGGTAAAAACGAGTATTAGTAAATTGGAAACGGTTTTATTTTCAGCAACCAATAATCCTGTAGGGGTGAGCGGCAATACCATTACAGTAAAAATAAATAACAAGGATGCAGTTCTTACTTTATTAAAACAACTTTACTTGGAGTTTGATGATTTAAAAGAATAAATATGCATATACACTGTTTACAACACGTAGCTTTTGAAAACCCCGGCACTATTGTAGAATGGGCAAAAAATCATCATCATATCATTAGCTACACACATTTTTTTGAAGAACATTTCACCTTGCCTAATGTGGCAGATATAGATGCCTTACTCATTATGGGCGGCTATATGAATGTAGATGAAGAAACAAAATACCCTTGGCTAGTTGCTGAAAAGAACTTTATAAAACAAGCCATCGATGCCAATAAAAAAGTGATGGGCATTTGCTTAGGCTCACAATTAATTGCTGCTGTATTGGGCAGTAAAGTATATTATGCTACTGAAAAAGAAATCGGATTCTTTCCAATAAGCTTTCCAAATGAAGCATTGCAATATTCACTCTTCAATCATTTTACCAATCCATACAATGTTTTTCATTGGCACGGCGATACGTTTGATTTACCTAGCCATGCAATATTAGTAGCCTCTACAGATGTTTGTAAGCACCAAGCATTTTTAATAGGCAATAATGTATTGGCTTTGCAATTTCATTTTGAAATGAACGAAACTGTAATAGAAGATATGCTCTTACACGATGGCCACGAGTTGGCGGAAGAAGGAAATTTTATTCAAACCAAAGAAACGATAAGGCAACAGTATCATCATTTACAGCAAAATAAAAAAGATATGTTTTTGTTGTTGGATAAGTTTTTTGGTAAATAATATAAGCTATATTTAGAAGAATAATAAAATGATAATTATGGACAATCACCATTTTACGATCATCGAAAACGGAGGTTTACAAATCATCCCTTCGCCCTCATCATCGCATACAGATTTTGATTTTTACATAGGCAAATGGAATATCAAAAATAAAAAACTCAAAGAACGATTGAATAATTGCACCGAGTGGATAGAATTTGATTCTGCGGATGATACCACGCACTTGCTAGGCGGCCTTGCTAATATGAATAAATTTTCTGCAACTTTTGATGGTAAACCATTTGAAGGAATGGCTATCAGGCTTTTTAATCTACAAACAAAATTGTGGAGTGTGTATTGGGCAGACAATAATGTGGTAGCTTTTGACCCACCTGTAGTTGGCTCTTTCGATGGCAATATTGGTAAGTTGTATTGCAAAGATGTTTTTAAAGGCAAAGAAATAATTGTACTCTACCATTGGGACAAAACCGATATTGACAATCCCATTTGGAGCCAAGCATTTTCTGCTGACGAAGGAAAAACTTGGGAGTGGAATTGGTATATGTATGCAAGCAGGGAGAAATAAAAATAAATACAAATTACATAAAATGAAAAACTATTTAAAAACCACTGCTTTTTTAGATTTTGATAATGCTTTGGTACAAGACTTTGCGGCTAAGCATATACAAGATGCACAAACAGATATAGAAAAAGCAAAAGCATTATACCTTGCCGTTCGAGATGGGTTTCAATACAATCCTTACCATTTAAATTTAACAAGAGAGGGATTAAAAGCAAGCAATTTGTTAGAAAGGAATTATGGGTATTGCGTAGAAAAAGCAATCTTACTTGCAGCAACAGCAAGGGCTGTAGGAATACCAAGTCGTTTGTTTTTTGGTAATGTGTGCAACCATATTGCTACCGAAAAATTGGAGGCTGTTTTACAAACTAATTTACTTGTTTTTCATGGTAGTACAGAATTATACTTAAATGGAAAATGGGTAAAAGCCACCCCTGCATTTAATAAATCGCTTTGTATAAAATTAAATGTAGAACCTTTAGAATTTGATGGCACTGCAGATTCATTATTTCAACAATACAATAAAGAAGGGAATCGGTTTATGGAATATTTGGAAGAGTATGGCTCATTTGATGATATGCCTTTTGAACTATACTTAAGTGAGCTACATAAACATTATGGACATTTAGTAGATGAAAAAATAGATTTGAAAGAAGGCTTTGTTTTACAATTAGGAAGTTAAATAGAGTAAACTATGCAAACAACATTAATACAAGCCATTTCGCAAAAAGTACAACTTACTAATGAAGATATTGAGCTATGTAAAAAATACTTTGAAGCAGTATCTTTTGCAAAAAATGAAATTATAGAAGAGCAAGATAAAATACCTGAGTATTTGTATTTTATCGTTTCGGGATTTATGCGGTTGTTTTATTATGATGATAATGGTGATGAAGTGACCACACAAATCAACCACAGCAATAGTTTTAGCGCTTCGTATTTGCGCTTTATACACGGCATAAAAGCTAAAGAAAATGTGGAGTGTATTACAGATTGTAATTTGCTCAGAATTTCTAAACCTAGCCTTATAACTTTAATTGATACAAGTGATAGTTTTAAAGTGTTTAGCTTAATGATTTTTGAACAAGCCATTACCATAGCAGAAAACAGAGCGGATGATTTAGCTACATTAAGTGCAGAGCAACGGTATAAAAAACTATTACACGAAAAGCCTGAGATACTACAAAACGTACCTATACAATATATAGCTTCTTACCTTGGTATGAAACCCGAAAGCTTGAGTAGGATTAGAAAAAATATAATTAACTAACATTTATCAACTCAAATTCATTTTGCATAGCCGACTTTTACAAAATGAAAATAGCCATAACAGCAGTAGGAACAAGGGGGGATTTGCAGCCTTTTGTTGCACTTGGGCTTGGGCTGAAAGCCGCAGGGCATGAGGTGCTCATTGTTTCTGCAAAGAATGAAGCTGTATTTGTGCAAGATTATGGATTAAATTTTTTTGCATTGAATGTGGACATACAAAAATTAATGGAAGGCAATGATGTGCAGGAAATGGCAAAGGGAAATAACCCAATAAAATTTATAATGAGCCATTTAAAAGGTTCCAAAAAAATGAAAGCATTAATGGTAGCTACTCAAGCAGAAATATGGAAAGCTTGCCAAGATGTGGATGTAATTATTTTTCATCCTGGCATGCCACTTGGTTTTTTTATTGCAAAGCAATTGGGTAAAATAAGTGTGCTTGCAAATCCTTTTCCTGTTATCGGCACGAGCAATTACCCTTCTATTTTATTTTATTCAATGCCAAGGTTTGGCAAGGCGTTTAATGTATTTACTCATTTCATTTTTCAAAAATTGTTTTGGGCTTTATCAAAGTCTGCTATCAAACAATTTTGGAATACAACGATAAAAACAAAAATGGATTTCTCTGTATCTGCTATACAACAACAAATACAAAGTGGAATGCCTGTGCTAAATGGATATAGCGAATTGTTTTTTTCTGACTCAAATAAATGGAGCAACAATATTAAGACAACAGGTAGTTGGTTAATAGAAACAGAAGCCAATTTTGTGCCTCCAAATGAGTTAGTACAATTTATAGAAAAGGCTGAACCGCCCATTTACATTGGCTTTGGCAGTATGAAAGATGTAGAAAGTTTTAATGTAACTTTTAAAATGATTGCCGAAGCATTGGCTATTACCAAACAAAGAGCTGTAGTGGCTTTGGGTTGGAACAAATTAAATTATGCAGAAGCAATACCCGAAAATATTTTTTTAATAGAATCGATACCGCACTCTTGGTTGTTTCAAAAAATGAAAATGCTGATACACCACGGTGGTGCAGGCACAACAGCGGCGGGGCTTACGGCAGGTAAACCCACCATCATTATTCCGCACAATGCAGACCAACCTGCTTGGGGCTTACGTGTGTATGAGCTAGGCGTGGGCGCTAAGCCAATTAAAAAAACAAAATTAACAGCGGATAAATTAGCTGCTGCAATTTTATTTGCTTTGCAACCTGCGATTGTTGTAAATGCGGAAAAGTTGGGTGCGGAATTGAGGAAAGAGAATGGAGTGGAAAAAGCAGTGGATGTGATTGTAAAAAGCAAATAAATAAAAACCGCAAACCTATTTCAAGATTTGCGGCAATAGAAAAAATGCAATATTTTAACTAACTATTTTAATATTAAATGCACCATTGTTAGTAGCACCGTAAATACTTAACCACAATGGCAAATACAATTCTACTCCACGAGCTTTTGTAATGTCTCCTAAGTCAATAATGTTATTTGCTATCCAACCAAAAGATACTAATATTTCTTTTATTGTTGTTTTAGCTTCGGCATCGTTGCCTGCTATAAATGCATTGTGGTCGCCATTGCTTATCATTGCAGGGTTTACCATAAGGCCGCTCCACATGGTGTTTAATGTTTTTACCACTTTTGCATTTGGCAATGTTTTTTGAATTTCTTCACCCAAGGAATTACTGTTGTTTAACCCTTCTAATAAAGTAGGGGGAAAGCCCTTGCTAAAATCTAATGGATTAGAAATATCCAATAAAATTTTTCCATCAAAATCAGTAGCTTTTGCAGTGTTGATTGCTGTTAGGGTTGCTGCACCTTGTAATGCGTTTAACACAATTTCGCCATAAGCTACAGCTTCTGCAAAAGTGCCTAACTGTACTTTTTCATTGATGCTATGCCACTCACCAAATGGCAAGCTGCCATAATTGTCGATTGCTTTACGAGCCATTGTATCGGCTACATTTCTTGTACCCATCATTACTTCGTGGCCCAGTGCAATAAATTTTGCTGCAAAAGTTTGGCCTACATTCCCTGTTCCTAAAATTGCTATTTTCATAATTTTTGTTTTTAATTGTTATTATTTAATTTGATAACACAAAATTAGAATAGAAAATTATTATAGAATGGTACATTACTTGGTTGGAATGGTACATTTATTTTTTCATGCTAGCCCTAGCTTCAGCGGGCAAATCCATATTGCCCGATTGCTTTTCAAAATGGAATGTTAGTTTAGATACCAACCAATTACCATCAATATTATTTAATTCACTTTCATAGGTGCCTTCTACCGTCCAAATTTCATCGCCGATAAAATGGTCGGCTTTTCCTTTATACGTAATGTGAGCAAAATCTTTATCTACAACAATATTAAAATTAGAAAGTTGGTGATGTGTTTTGTCGAACCCAGGTAAAAAGCCTGCCCAACTTTCAGTAATTTGTTTTGGTGTGAGTGCAGCGGGTTCTCCACCAACAAAAGAAGTATAGTCAAGCATCACAGTTTCTGTCATTACACTTTCAATACTTTTCCAATTACGGTAATCTGCACCTTTAAAAATTTTGGTGATGGCTTCTATTATTTTATTATTTTCCATTTTTAAAGTTTTATAATGCAAATATAAAATGGTTAGAAAGAAATTGGTTGTACAAATCTTGGTTGAGATGGTATATTTAATTTCGAAAACCTAACTATAAATATTTTAATCGTTATAGTTAATTTAATTGCCTATACTCCAAAGCAGTCATTCCTACTTTTTCTTTAAAGAGCCTATTAAAATATTGTGGATATTCAAAACCTAGTGAGTAGGCTATTTCACTTATTGTGTTATTAGTGTTGAGTAAGTTTATTTTTGCTTTCTCAATAAGTTTAATTTGTAAATGCTCCTTTGTGGTTTTACCTGTTTCCTTTTTTAAAAGGTCTGTTAAATAGCTTGCAGATAAATGTAGTTTATTTGCAAAATAATCAACAGTTGGAATGCCTTTGTTTGCTAACTCAGCGGAGTTAAAATAAGACTCCATTAAATTTTCGAAATTTGACAATAAATCGCTGTTTAGTTTTTTCCTTGTAATAAATTGCCTTGCATAAAACCGTTGCGAATAATTTAAAAGTTGTTCTATTGATGTTATCATTACATCTTTACTAAAGTCATCAATGTTACTGCTATATTCTTTTACAATGCTGTCTGCAATTAGGTTAAGGGTATTTTTTTCATCTTCAGATAAATGCAATGCTTCACTTACTGCATAAGAAAAAAATGAAAAGTTGCTTATTTTTTTTCCTAATGAACTATTTAAAAATAAATCGGGGTGAATATAAATACCCCAACCTTCATATTTTATTTGCTCGTTAAAATCATTCACCGAAAAAACTTGCCCCGGCGCTATAAACATCATTGTGCCTTCTTCGAAATCGTAGTATTGCCTACCATATTGCAATGACTTTGGCGAAGGGGTTTTGAGGCTAATGATGTAAAAATCGGTTACTATTTTTACATCGTAATAGTCGGCATTACCATTAATTTTAGAATAGTCGATTATAGTAATTAAAGGATGTTTAGGTTTTTCATAACCTATCATCTGATGCAATTGACTGATTGATTTTATGTTTAAAAATTCTTTCATTATTGTAAAAGTCCGAGTTGTTTCATAATCATTTTATCAAATGCTTTATCGCTCATTAATGATTTGATGAAGGGCATCATTTTAGCGGTACGTCCTATTTTTATTCTTGTTTTGGGGTTATTAGATTGTGCCGTTTTTAATATTGCGCTAGCTACTTCAATATGTTTTAAAATAGGAAATGCACTGTTGCTCGATTGCAAAATAGTTGACATCATTTTAATAAAATTGTTTTGCATTACACTATATGGATTGCCTGCAATAGGTTCAGGATATTGTGCATTATCTAAAAGATTAGTTTCTACACCGCCGGGTTTTATTAACGAAATGTGAATGCCAAAACTGGACACTTCTTGTCGCATAGCATCACTAAAACTTTCTATTGCATATTTACTAGCGTGGTAAGCACCTGCACCTGCCGATGTAAAATCACCACCAACAGAACCAATATTAATGATATGTCCTTGTTGTTTTTCTCTCATCATCGGTAGAACCATTTGCGAAATTCTAATTAACCCAAATACATTAACACTAAACTGATATTTAAGTTGCGGTAAAGTTAATTCTTCTACAAAACCATTTTGGCAATATCCTGCATTATTTATAAGAATGTCTATTTGTTTATATATTAAATAAATTTTCTTGAAAGTATGTTGAATGCTTTCCTCATTGGTAACATCCATAGAGAAGATAGCACAACCCAATGTTTCAAGGTCTTCCATTCTTTCTATATTTCTTGCTGTTGCAATAACCTTAAAACCATTTTGTGCAAATAACTTTGCCGTTTCTTTTCCTATGCCTGATGATGCACCTGTTATTAATACGGTCTTCATAGTTAGTTAGATTTTTTGTTGTAAACAGATTCTCCTTTTCTTTTTGAAACCTTAAATTGTTTTAGCATAAATTTATCAAAGGCTCTATCGCTTAATATTGAATGAATCATAGGCGTAATTTTTGCCAATGCTCCAATTTTATACCTTGTTTTAGGTCTTCTTTTTTCAGCAGATTTTAGAATTACTCTGGCTACTTTCTCAGCACTTAAAATACCAAATGTATTTTTTTTAGGGTCAAAAAGTAAGTTGGATTGTTTGATAAACTTTTCTCTAAATTGATTGTAAACACTGTCCTTCATTTGTTCTGGATACAATTTGTTGGCCGTATTCATAAAGTTTGTATAAACACCACCGGGTTTTATCAATACTACTTCAATACCAAATTGTCTAAGTTCCCCACGTAAGCCGTCCGTAAAACTTTCCACCGCCCACTTTGAAGCGTGGTATGCACTGGCGCCTGGTGTTGTAAAGTCGCCACCAACGGAACCTACATTTATAATTCTGCCTGATTTTCTTTCTCTCATTTTGGGCAATACCAATTGCGACATACGAAGCATACCAAAAACATTTACTTCAAATTGATTTCTAATTTTTGAAATAGGCAGCTCTTCTATCACACCATTTTGTCCATAACCTGCATTGTTTACTAATATGTCAATTCCCCCTGTTTCTGCTTCTATTCCATTAACACGATTAACCATCATAGAATCCATGGTTACATCTATATAGCGAATTTTACAACCCAACTTTTCTAGGTCTTGCATATTGGTTGTGTCTTTGTCGGTAGCATAAGTTATATAGCCCTTTTTTACAAAGGCTATTGCAGTTGCTTTGCCAATTCCACTTGCAGCACCTGTAATTAAAACTGTCTTGGGTTTTTTTACTGATTGGGAAAATGCTTGCCCAATTGGTAGAAATAAAACAATCATTCCGATTGTATTTATTTGTTTGAAAATTGATTTTGAATTTTGCATCTTTAAAATAATTAAATTTTATGCAAAAGTCGTTCGCTGAATTTTTGTGGATGTATATAAAATGGAGATTGTTGTATAGTTTTTAAAGAATTTAAAAAAATACAGTTTTGTTCAGAGTATCTGTGATGATATGGAATTTGAAAAATCCACTCCGTAACCGCATCACTTACAAAACCCGTGTCAGCGGTGAGCATTTTTGTAGGCTCCGTTTTCTAAATCTTCCTTTAAAATAGTCAAAGCGTTATTCAATAATACTTTTAGGTCTTTCAAAACAAACCATTTAATTAAAATTCTAGTTAAACCGTTTTTTGGAATTATTTTGTAAGTCCATTCAATTTTAGTTTGTCCGTTGCTAAGGTCTGTAAACAGCCACTCCCCTTCAATTCGCTTGGCTAGTTTTCTTAATGATGAAGTAAAGTTTTCGATTTTATATGAAAATGATTTATTGGGTTCAACAGTAATTAGACTTTCGTTGGCGGTTGTTCCGTCTTCAAAATAAACTGTCCTTGTTAGCCCTGCTTTGTTCCATGGTTCAGTTTCATTTGTTTTTATTATAGCAGGAAATCTTTTATACTTTTTAAAAATGCGAGCCAATTTCACAGGTACAATATAGCCAAATGTGGTATCTATTGGGCTGCTAATTGTCATCACAATTTTTACTTGAGGTATTTTTTTATTTTGTGCAAAAGTCAAACCAAAAATACCAATTGTAAAGCCAAGGGTAAACCAAAATGCTGTCATGTACATTTCAAATAAAATTTTATGCAATATTGCATTGCAAAAATGCAAACTTAAAATGTCATTTCATTTGTCATTTGGCAAATAATAAAAATTAAATATTTCTTCTAATTCTACTCAATGATGACTGTGTAATTCCCAAATATGATGCAAGTAACGATAATGGAATTCTGTTTGCAAGTTTAGGGAAATTTTCTAAAAAGTTGAGGTAACGAAGCTTTGCATCTTCGGCTAACATTGGGCTAATTCTTTTTACTTTTTCAATGAGTGATTTTGTGGTAATTTGATTCACAATACCATCAAACCCAATGATTGTTTGTGAAAGTTCTGCAAGCGATTCCCTTGAAAATACAAACAGTGTACAATCAGTAATGGCTTGTATATATTCAGATGAAGGAATTTGAGTAGAAAAACTATTTATATCTACGGCAAAATTATTTTCATCAATAAAATATCTTGTTATTTCTTCGCCTTTGTTGTAATAACAAACTCTTAAAATTCCGTCAGCTATAAAAGCAACTTGTCTTGCAATTTTTCCTGCTTCCGAAAAGTAGGCGTCTTTTTTAAGTTTAGTTATTTTAATTTTACTTTTTACTAAGTCAATCTGTTGTTGATTGAGTTGGCCAAATTGCAACAAGTAATTTATTAATTCTTCCATCCAATTGAGTTGTAAAAGATTAATGTGGCTTTTTTAATTAAATAGTGTGCTGTTTATTTCTTCACACTCAACATATCCACAATTCCAAAATTAGTATACAACCCTGTAGTTAATTGGCTTAAATGCTCATTGTATTTTTCTACATGGTCGCCCATACCTATAAAATCTACGGTGGTTCTAAATGGTTTTTCACCAAAAGGTTTATCTATCAATTCAGCAAAAGTATCCGCTACACGTTGAGGGTCTTGCTGTGGATTATTGGCTAACACATTACCAAAATTTTCTCCCATTTTTTGTGGTGCGTTTATAAAGTCGCCATAGTTTGCCGCTTGGCTATTATCAGATGGGAACATTAAATTTTCTGCAAACGCAGTTGGATAGCCACCCGGCTCTACAATACAATTTTCTATGCCAAAAGTAGAAAGCTCTACACGATAGTTTTCTGCCAAAGCTTCCAATGCCCATTTGGTTGTTTGATACAAACCATAAAAAGGCAATGCAATTCTACCCAATAAACTAGATGTATATATGATTAACCCACTTTTTTGATTTCTAAAAAATGGTACAACTGCTCGGTTCATTCTTTGTACACCAAATACATTTACTTCATAGAGTTTTTTAAAATCGTCTGTTGTAAAAAATTCTAACATACCTGCAGAACCAATACCTGCATTGTTCATTAACACATCTAGTCCACCTAAACTTTCTATGGCTTTGGCTACGCCGTTTGTTACGCTATCATCATTGGTAACATCTAGCTCTATAACAATTGCACCTAGTGCAGCCAATGTATCGGCAGTATTTTTATTTCTACCATTTACATCTCTCATCGCTGCGGCTACTTTGTGGCCATTGGCAATTAATTTTTCTACGCTAAGTTTTCCAAAACCACCACTTGCTCCTGTAATTAATATTTTCTTGCTCATTTTTTTATAATTTTTATTTTTAAAATATTTTAATAATCTGATTCAACGACTACTACATTAGTATCTATTTCCAATGGTTATTTTAGGCATAGATGCTTCTATAATATCAAAATCTGCTTGGGTTAGTTGCACATTGTATGCACCTAAATTCTCTTCCAATCTGTGTATTTTTCTTGTACCAGGTATAGCAGTAATTTCATCGTTTTGACTCAATATCCAAGCTAATGCTATCTGTGCTTTTGTTGCGCCTTTGTCCTTTGCCAATTGGTCTATCACTTCTACAAATTTTAAATTTTCTACAATGGCTTCATCTGTAAACCGAGGATTGTTTAATCTAAAATCATCCGCTTCAAAATCAGCACGGCTTTTAATGGCGCCTGTTAAAAACCCTCTGCCTAAAGGACTGTAGGACACAAAAGTGATGCCGAGTTCTTTACAAACATCAAACAATTCTTGTTCGGGTTCTCTACTCCATAAAGAATATTCTGTTTGTAAAGCTGTAATTGGATGCACTTTGTGAGCCCTTCTAATGGTATCCGCATCTACTTCACTTAATCCAATGTATTTTACTTTTCCTTGCTTCACCAATTCAGCCATTGTGCCAACAATTTCTTCAATTTCTACTTTTGGGTCTTGCCTGTGCATAAAATATAAATCAATAGCTTCTGTTCCTAAATTCAATAAACTTTGTTCACAAGCTTTTTTAATATATTCGGGTTGTCCATTAAGTCCAAGCCATTCTCCATTTGGCCCTCTCATTACTGCAAATTTTGTAGCCAAAATAACTTCATCCCATCTATCCTTAAATGCTCTTCCAATAAGCTTTTCATTAGCACCGCTTGCATACATATCAGCAGTGTCAAAAAAATTAACACCAAGGTCTATGGCTTTGTGCAAAGTAGTTATAGATTCTGCATCATTAAAAGAACCATAAAATTCCGACATACCCATACAGCCCAAACCAATTCTGTTTACATTAAGTGTGCTGTTCCCTAATATTGTTGATTGCTTCATTTTTATTATTTAATTTGAATGGCAAAGGTCTATCATTTCATAATTACATTATTTATAAATAGCAATCCACTATTTATAAAATTCAATCAATTTCGATATTTCAATGGGGAAAGCGAAGTATTCTTTTTAAAAAAATTTGAAAAATAAGCCACTTCATCAAACCCTAAACTGTAAGCAATTTCAGATACATTCCATTGTGTTTGTTTCAATAATATTTTTGCTTCTTCGGTTATTCTACCATTAATAATTTCGGTTGTGTTTCTGCCTGTGGTTTCTTTCAAAACTTTATTGAGGTGGTTAATGTGTATGCCCAATGTTTTTGCAAAATCAAGTGCCGTTTTTATTTGTATTACTTGCGAATCACTTTCTATAGGAAATTGTCTTTCTAATAATTCTATAAACAATGATGATATTCTACTTGCTGCATTGGTAGTTACCGTATTACTTTCCATTGGTTTTAACTTCTGTCCAGTATGTATCAATTCCATCACATAGTTGCGCAGCAAATCATATTTAAATGCGTAGTCAGAAGATAACTCTACATCCATTTTCTTAAATATAGTCTCCATTTCAAGATATTGTTCGTCGCTTAGTTGATAAACAAAATCACTATTGTATTGATAAATTGGAAAATCATCAATCAATAAACCCGTTTTGGATTTAGACAAAAACTCTTTTGTAAATACACAAAAAAAACCTGACTGCTCTTTGTCTTGTGGCGTGTATCGATATGGAATTTTAGGTGTCGCAAACAGTATTCCCTGCTTTTCTATCATCACTGTTTTGTCTGCATACTCTACTAAATTCTTACCTTTTATTAAACTGATTTTATAATACAATCTTCGATTGTAAGTCATTTCAGATTTTTTATTTCCACTAAAATAAAATTTTTTGGTATCGAATACATTAAAATGCCCTAAGTCATTTAGGTTTTTACTGTCTAATAAATAATCTAGTTTGCTTTCGCCGTCTCCAAATATTTCTTTATAAAATTCTTTTATACTTATGTTTTCCATTTTTGCAAAATTCAAATAATTGCAAAGCTATAGGTTTTTAGTAAAGTGCTAACCTGCATTTCAACAATATTTATTTTACAATGTCGTTAAGTTAAGGGTTGGTGGGACACCAACCCTGGCGTTGAGCCGTGGCGGGTGTCCCACCCGCCACTACTTATTTTCGTTAACTTAACGACATTGCTTTATTTTACATCAATCAAATTTAGTGAATGGCATTCCTATAATGGCTTGTGCCATTACAAAAATTACATACAAAAAATAACAAATAGAAAAGATCCAAATAGCTTTTCTTGCAGAAACAGTTTTGAAAAATGTATTGATTGCTACTGCAAACAATGGAATGATTTGCAAACTATGTATCCCAAAAAAATGAGCTACTCGTAAGTCACCAAATGATGTACTCCAATTTATAAATAATAAACCTTTGCCTCCATCTGCAGAACCTACAGTGTGGCCTTGTAAGCCACTAATATAACCGCCAAACAAACTAAATATAACAAAATAAATTAATCCAATTTTTATACTTAATGCAATTGCAGGGTGTAAGTCATAGGTTTTTTGTTTTATAAAAATGTAAGTAATATAACCTGTCCAAAGTGTAATGGTGAGTATGAAAACACCCATTAGCGAAAATAAAATCATACCAAAGCTGTCCGCTTTATTAAAATGCGAAAGTTCTCCTCTTAGAGCTTGTAAAGTAATGGCTACCTGTTCAAACCCCATGCATACAACTGCTACCCAAGAATAAATTTTTACTTTACGAATATCTTTTACATAATATAAAATTACTGCCATTGTCCAACTATAAATCCAAATGCTTAACGCAAACTTCATTGGTTTTACAACAGCGTTTAATCCTAAAACAGTAACGGTATTAAATGGATAATAAAAAAGTAATAGTATAAAAATGATAATCATTGCACTACCAAGTCTAAATAAAATACTGTTTTGCGTAAATAGATTTTTAATCATTGATGTAGAAAGTTTATTAGAGTCCATGAATTAAATTAAAACACTTATTTCGATAGTGTGATGTACAGATGTTATGTTATAATTATTACACTGCACAAAAAACTAAAAATATACAATACAATAATTATTTTACTACATATTCGTAATCACACTATCGAGATAAGGGCTTTAGAGGGGAACGATGATTTTATATTACTAAAATTTTATGCCAATCATTACACCAAAATTTGAGCTTTTAAAATTCTTTTTACCTATTCCTGTTGTTTCACCATTTCTGTTATCTGTTTCGTATTCTAACCCTACAGTAAGCATGTTTTTACCTTTACCAATTGGAAAATCATACCCAGCACCTATTACAAAGCCACTTCCAATGGCGAATTGATGGTCGTAAAACTTATTAGCTACTACTCTATATTTTTGGGTAAATTGTGTTACAAAAAAATAATCTCCTTGTATATAAATTCCTTTTTTTGCATTTTTATCAAAAGGAAAATACTTTGAAGTAAAAGCAGCTCCCCAATAATTGAAAAACATTTCTTGATCATTATCTCCTTTGGAAGGGCCAGCTCCTAAAGATTTAAATTTTATTCCAAAGATGACATTATTTATTTTTTTAAACTTACGATATGCTGCTAAGGATGCAAGCCCACCGCCCGAAGTTGAAAAATTACCGGCATCATATCTTTCTTTTAACCCATCTCCAAAGCTACTTACACCATAGCCCGCCCTAAACTCAGCAGAGGTAAAGGATATGTTTTCTTGCTTTACTTGTGCAAATGAGTTTGCTTGTCCAAGAACGATTACTAAGATTATTAAATTTATTTTTTTCATGATATTTATTTTATTTTCCGCCAAAAGTATATCCTATGGCTATGTTAAAAATGATTGGACTATTTGCAAAACCAATGTTTGGTGCTTTTAAAGTTTCTACTTTATTAGTTGTTTTATTAAAATAACTAAACTCATCAGTTCTTAAAGTACTACCTACATTTTGCCAATACCGTACACTTGTGCTAGTAGTAATGCCTTGCAAAATTTTATTGCTTTGGTTTTTAAAAGGCATATAACGATAGTAAGCACCAATGCCTAATGTGAATGTTTTAAAATCTTTTATCCTATTTGCTTCATTCTGTGTTTCATCTTTGTAATAAACTTCCCAGCTGTGCAGTTTCGGTTCAAAACGCACATCAAAGAAGGATGAAAAACGATAACCAATTCCAAACCCAGTTGTGGAAGGAATGTGTAGTACCACTTTCTGTTTTTCAAAATCGCCAACCACAGGCGGGTCAAGTGATAGACCGTGAGAGTAATCAAAAATCAATCGCTTGGTTGTATAATTTATTTCCATATTAAAACCTTGGGCTACCACAGGTTGTAAAAGTCCAAAGAGTACACTTACTCTATTGCTATATAAAAAATCTTTTTTTACTTTTTTTTGTGCAAATGAGTTGGTGCTACCCAAAATTATTGTTGCTATTAATACTATTATATTTTTCATTTTACTATTTTTTTAAATTAAAAGTTAAAACCAATCACCAAGCCACCTTGAATAAAAGTATCGGCTTTTCCTCCACGTGGACCAATGTTCACAGTATTTTCTCCTTTTGCATTTCCAATAACTCCCAATTGTGGAATGAGATATAAGCTACTTTTTGATTTGTTGGTTACAATAAATTTGTATCCTACATTACTTTCCCAAAAAACAGTTGACGTTTCATAATCTTTGCCATCAATCAAATTTTTTGTACCCCAAGCATAGCCAATATTTGCCCTACCTTCTAGGTGTAACCCTTTCCAAAAATATTGTCGATAACCTACTATCAACATATATTCATTAATTTTTTCAACCACATCGTGTTTTACGTTTGGCCTTAGGTACATACCAAATAATAAGTCGCCTTTCATTTTACTTTGGCTAGATGTAATGGTTCGTGTGGCTGTAAATCTTATTATACCAACATTTGGCAAAAAAGGTTGCACAAGTTCAGTTTCTATTCCCCATTTTTTGGAGTTGCTGGAATTTAACTGAGCAAACGATTTACTATTTATTAACAGCACCGTTACAATAATTACTGAGATTTTTCTTTTCATATTTACAATATTTTATTTTGATATTGCAAAGATGATAGTAAATAAAAACCCAAGTCATTGACTTGGGTTAGGAAATTACTTAGAAGATAAAATTCTTTTTCGTATTCTACTTAGTGATTCGGGCTGAATACCAAGGTAAGAAGCTATATAATGTTGTGGAATTTTTTCAACTATTTCTGGGCGTTGCTCGAAGAGATTTAAATAACGTTGTTCTGGTGTTTCATTAAACATTGAATTTAATCTTGAAATGGAAAGAAATGCGTTTTCTGTCAACATCCTGCCTGCCCGTTCAAAAACAGGATGACTCTCATATAAAGCATACAAATCATTTTTTTTAAAAACTAATACCTCGCTATCTTCAATAGCCTGCATATTTTCTACTGTAGGTTTGCCTGTTAAAAAACTGGAAAAATCAGTATGAAAAGAGCTAGCAAAAAAGAATTGTATTGTTTTTTCAACTGCATCTACATCGTTAAAGAGGCGCATGCAACCACTATTTATAAAAGAAATTTTATCGCATATTTGCCCTTCCTTTAGCAGAAATTCTTTCTTTTTAAATTGTTTTGTTTCTAAGATATTAATAAAAGCTTCCTCTTCTATTTTATTTAAAGAGACTATAGAATTTAAACTTCTGAGAATTTGTGTAAACATGCTTTTGAATAATTATTGCTTATCGTCAAATATAACCATATTTTTAAATTAAAAATATTGGTAAAATTACAATGTTTTGCTGCAATATTTATTGGCTTCTTATAAAAAAATATTAGCGTACTTTTTCATTAATTATTTTTAAATATTGTACCTAGTGCTACATCTATACTAGTTGGCAAAATGCCAAATTCTTTTTCAATTTTTTTGCTATTAAACTCATAATCTCTATCAAATTGATAAAGCAGTTCCTTATTTTCTTTTACAGGAGAAATAAACAACCCTAATATAGTTGTTAATAAGCGTGAGACTGTTTGGATTTTAGCAGGCTTTCCTGTTATTGCAGCAATTTTTTGTATAAGCTCATTTGCCGTATAAGCCTTATCAGTAGGCAAATGCCATACTTGATTATAAGCACTATTTGTATTGCCTAAAAGTGCAGTAGCTTTAGCTGCGTCTTCTACTAATGTTAAAGCGTGCTTTTTATTGGCATCTATAAACCAATTGGCCTTTTTATTTGCTAGAATATTTTTTATAACCACTTCATTAAACATACTGTTTCCAACATTTTTTCCATAAAAATCTGCGGATCTCACGATCTGAATATTAATAATTCTATTTTGTATTTCTTCTTTTAGTAATTTTTCTATGGCTACCCTTACAGCTCCTTTTTTACTTACAATCTTTGATGGGGTGTCTTCAGTTAGGTTATTAAAATAATTGGAGTCGTACATATATACATTATCTAAGAATACCAATGCTACATTATGTTTTTTGCAACCTGCCAAAACATTTTTTATAACTGTAAGCCAGTCTCTTTCCCAAATATTTGTCTTGTATTCTAATCCTACCACCAAATATGCAACATCCATATCTTTTAAAGCATTCTCTGTTTGAGCCGCATCTAAAAGATTCCCTTTAATCAGCGTATCTTCAATATTTACCTTCATTGGGTTTCTACCAAAAAGGTAAATTGCATTTGTATATTTTTTTAATTCTTCTGCTAATATTATTCCAAAACTACCACCTGCGCCAAGTATAATTTGATTATTTCTCATAAAATATTTTTTTAATGTTTATATAAAAATGTATTTAAAAAAATGCTAGGTGATATTAAAAATACCACCCGGCAAACCAGAACTAAACATGAAATCTTTAAAAAGTAAATCTGTAACCAAAATCTGGTTGAAAACCTAATTGGTTTTTTTGATTTACTACTCCCGTTAATCTATTATAGTCTTTTGAGAATATATTTTTATTACCAGTAACATTTTGAAAATCTACATAAAACTGATGTGCACGTTTTTTAGATTTGCTATTAAATTTCATACCGAGTTTAATATCCATTCTAAAATAAGCATCATATTGCTCGCTATATGGTTTAGCATCATCTCTAATTTCGTATCCTGCAATTTTTGAAGCAGCTACATTTACAGGAGTGTAATACCTACCGCCTGCAGTTGTTATTTTAGTATTTATAGAGAAAATATTTTTTTTCTTTTTCCCTATTTTATATTCTTTACCTCCAAGTGCATTTACAACATAACCATTATTAAACGGTGTATTTCTTTCTACCCCATCACTGCCTTCATATTTACTTTCAAAAAAAGATGATGTAAATAATGCATGATAGCCTTTGCTAAAAAACTTTTCTAAGGTTAGTTCAATACCTGAATTGCGGCCTTTTCCATTGCTTACCAATGATGTTTTATCTATAGAGTAAGTAAAACTAGCACCTTCTGTTAAAGAGGAGTATCCTGTAGGTGCTTTCTCTACAGCTGCTTTGTCTATAGATTGATAATACAGCTCCACCTTTGCTCTCCATTTATCACCAAATCGGGTATCATAACCTATTACATAATGTTGGCTTCTTACCAAGTCTAAATCTTTATTAGTTTGCACAAGCTTACCCCCAACATTTTCGTTTAAAAATAAAATGGGTGCAGCTACATTTTGATGGTGTACACCAAAACCAATATTTATAGAATTCTTTGAATTTATTGCATAAGAAAAAGATGTTCTTGGTTCAAATGCAAATTCTTCATTTACGGAAAAGTACTGCCCATGTACACCTGCATTAAAAGTTAATTTTTCAGTAAGCCTAAACTGTGCTTGTGCGTAGGGTTGCACAATAGAATAATTTCCATCATTGTTAATAATATTTACAAAATCAGGATAACCATCACCATCTCTATCTTGTTGTCTATCTCTATCGTCTATTGTTGCTTTAAGATTAAAACTTTCTATCAATAAACCCGAGCGTAATGTAAATTTCTTTGAAACCTTGGAATTGAATAAAGTTGAAAACGTAAACCTGCTTTCTGTATTATCCACATCTGTAAATTTTAATTTCTTTTCAAAAGGTGTTTGAAAATTAAAATACCTATCTGATTGGTAGGTAGAAGTTGCACTAGACCCGCCAATAGTTGTTTTTAAATAGGAGTTTTTTCCAATGTTGATGGTATGTTTTAAACCAAATGCACTAAAGTTAGATTTTACGTAAGCATCTTCATCTTTTGCAGCAAATAAATCTGTAGTGTCAATATCTTTTCCAATAAAATCAATATTAGAACTACCTAAAATACCAAAGAGAGAAAAGTTGCCGAGTTTTGATTTTCCAAAATCAATATTAAATGTTACATCGTTGTAGTTAGGTACAGCAGCAGTGCCGGCTAAACCTAAAAGCCCTACAACACCATACCTTGCAGCCACAATAAATGATCCTCCATTCTTTTTCATAAATGGTCCTTCAGCCATAGCTTCAAGCCCAGGAAATGCTGCCATACCAAGGGAGTACTCATATTTTTCTGTATTCCCTTTTCTAAATCCTACATCAAATACACCTCCTATAGCATTTCCATATTCAGCAGGGAATGCAGAAGTAATAAAATCGGAATTGGCAAGCATATTAGTGTTTAAAGCTGATACGGCACTACCAGTTGTACCGAGGGTAGAAAAATGGTTCGGACTTGGTACAGGAATACCTTCAATTCTCCACAATAAACCAGCGGGCGAATTTCCTCTTACAACAATATCATTCCTACTATCATCTGCAGTGGCTACACCTGCAAAATTAGAAGCCAAACGAGATACATCACTTCGCCCACCTGCATATCTATTGGCTTCTTCTGCCGAAAATTGCCTTACAGAAACCGCAGCCATTTTATTTATTGCTTTGGCTTTATTTGTTCCACTTTTAATAACTACCGCATCAAGCGAATTAAATTTTTCTGTAATTGAAATGGCAAGAATATTGTCTTTTCCTGTGGTTACATCAATATCCGGTATAGAAGCGCTTTCATAACCACTAAATGTAACCTTTACTACTTGGCGCCCAAGCGCTACATTAGATAATTTAAAATTTCCGTCATTATCAGTAACCACAGTGCTTTCAGGAAATGATAATAATTCTACAGTGGCTCCTGCCAATGGTTTTTCAGATTGTTTATCTATTACTTTTCCCATAATTGTTCCTGTTTGGGAAAATGCAAACGTTGTTGCGAAGCATAAAATAATTAGTAGTGTCTTTTTCATTTTTTACATTTTTTGTTAGAATGCAAAAATGATTACAATGCTAAAATAAAACCGTTGACTTGGGTTAGGAAATTTAAGTGAGCTATAAATATCTAGCAATTATTTAAAAATACCATTACATACTTTTTTGTAAAATGATTGTTTGCAGAAATATAAATTAAGTTTGAAAACTTTAAAGCGAACAATAAAATTATTTGGTGTCTTCTTTATAAATAAATTTCGAATCTACTATAAAAATAAAAGCTATTTGAGTTCATTGACTCAAATAGCTTTTAAATTCAAAAAACTGGAACTATTGGTTCATCATAAAAAAAATCATATGAAGCGTAACTATTTTTTAAGCATTATTTTAAAAAATTTTGACTATTTTTTTGCAATGGCTTTTTCAGATGTCTTTCAAATATGCACCTATGGCACAATCGCAGACTTCCGAGTATAACTCAATGCCGCAAATACACCCAAGCCTCCTTTCATATTTGAAACCACTTCACCAGAAACGGCAAATGGATTTACTAAAGCTGCTCTTGCATTTTGCAATGTTGTTAGGTATAAATAATAATCATGAGTAAGGTGAAACACTCTCCCATTAATTACATCGCCCGTTTTAAAATTATATCCTGAGCCATAAATAAATTCATTATTTGCATTGGCAAAACTGTTGTCTATTAGCACATCTATATCCACACTATCATACAATGTATTTTTGTTTAAAACGAGCCTGTAGTAGTCAGCATTGGGTGAGTTGTCGCTAAATTTTGTTAAACAATATGCTTTTGCTTCTGTATTAAAAATGGGTGTAAAACTTAGTCCTCTTACCGTATCAATAAATTGTGTACTGCCATAAGCATGCCTACCTTTAGTATCATACACATCTATTGTATATTTTTGATTATTTGTATAATTGGCTATTACATTTTTTGTACTGCCATAGTTATATACTTTTTTTCTTAGCGTATCTACAAAAGGAAAAGGCCTTAACGTATCATTTACGTTACCATGCGAAATAATTACTAAGGCTTGCAAAAATATTGGCGGTGTAGTACTAGTGTCTAATAAATTTGTACTCTCCGATATTAAAGCCCTCATGGGTTGCCCATTTTCTAGATAACATTCTACCACTAGCTCGCTTTTATTATCAGGTAATTTTATGTCGTAATCTTTTGAGCAGGCTATAATGCTAAGTAAGTATATATAAAAAAATATTTTCTTATTCATTGTTTAAAATTTAAAATTATAAGTAATAGAAGGTATTATTGGAAAAAGTGTAACGGCTTTTGGTGTGTAGCCTCCAGGAATATTGGCAACATTATTTGCATTTTTCTTTTGCTGAAAAGAAATGAAATATGCATTTAAACGACTGTAAGCATTGTAGGCACTAAATGTTAAATCTGAGTTGCCACGCCTTGGTCTTAGTTTCCAAATTACCGCAAGATCTAATCTATGGTAATCGGGCATTCTATAATTGCCTCTCTCAGGATATACAGGAGAAATATTGAAAAAATTATTGTTGTCTTGCGTACCTGTTACATCCAAACCAATTGTTCTGCCCGTTGGCAATGAAACAGCATTGCCAGTATAATAGGTCCAACTGCCAGAAAAGGTGAGCCTTTTAGACAATGGATAGCTAGCAACGATAGACAATTCGTGCCTTCTATCAAACCTCGGAAAAAAGACTTTCCCATTGTTGATGGCATCAAATTGTCTTGTGGACCATGCAAGCGTATAGCCAAGCCAACCTCTTAATTTTCCATAGGTTTTTTCTATAGAAAATTCATTGCCGTAGCTATTGCCTTTTCCAAAAACAAATTCATCTTCTAAATTTTGATTCACAATTAAATTTGCACCAGGTTTATAATCTACCAGTTGTCGCATCCATTTATAATATACTTCATTTACAATAAGAAATTTATCTTTTACATTCCAAGTAAATCCTACAGACACTTGGTCAGATAGCTCAGGTTTTATTTTTTCTGTAGATGGATACCAGATATCTGTAGGCAACGATGCGCCAGAGCTAGCCACCAAATGTTTGTATTGTTGCATTCTTGAATAGCTGGCTTTTAATGAAAGCGCATTCATTAATAAGTATCGTAGGCTAAGCCGTGGTTCAAATCCAATATATGTTTTTTGATTTCTAAAATACGTTAATCTTCCACCTGTGTTTAATTTTACTTTGTTGCTAATATCCCAGTCATCTGAAACAAATACACCCCCTTCTGAAGTATTAATATTTTCGCCGCTGGCAAGGCTTTCATCAGCTTGCGTGCTATTTACATTAAACTTAGAAATGGAGAATTGATTAGCAAAAATATCTGCACCAAATTTTAGCTGATGATTTTTAAAACCTGTGTAAGTAAATTTATTTGTAAGCGAATATTCTTTTACCCCAGATTTTATTTTGAAATTGAAGCGATCAAATTTACTAGCCAATGCATAATTATAATCAGCAAAGTGTAAAGCTGATTGTAATTTCAAGCTGTTTGAAAATGCGTGTTTCCAATGAGCACTAGCAGCAGTATTGCCCCATCCAAATGTAGAGCCGAATACATCTGAGTCAAATTTAAAATAATCTCTTCCATGATATAGGCTAGCAAAAAATTGATTTTTATCTGATAATAAATAATCTACTCTTACGTTCATATCATAAAAATAATAAGTAGGTATTTTATTAAAGGCAGAGTCGTTTTTATTTGATTCATTTATTAATTTTGTAAATACATCTGCATAAGTACGTCGCCCAGCTATATTGTACGTTAATTTTCTTCCATCTTTTTTCTTGTGCAATAAATTGCCTTGCACATTTAATCTCGATGCAATTAATCCAACACCACCACCCCATGAAAAAGCTGAATCGGTTCCCTTTAGTGTATTTACATCAACAATGGAGGACAACCTTCCACTAAACTCGGCAGGAAAACCGGCTTTGTATAATTGTACATCTTTTATAGCATCAATATTAAACGTGCTAAAAAAACCAAATAAGTGATTTGGATTATACACTACCGTGCCATCTAATAAAAAAAGATTTTGGTCCGTACCGCCACCACGTACACTTATGCCGCTTGTGCCTTCCCCGCTATTTTTTACACCAGGTTTTAGTTGTAATACTTTAATAATATCTACTTCACCTAAGATAGCAGGCATAAGCAATGCTGTTTTTCTATCAATGCTTTCTACCCCAACTTGTGCAGATAATACTTTTGTTTTGTTATCATTTGCTTTCACAATAACCGTTTCTAAATCCTTTGATTGTGCTGATAAGTTTATCTCAATTAAAGTATCCTTACTAAGATTTATTGAAATTGTCTTCCTTACAAATCCAACATGTGTTATTTCTATTTTATAAATGCCCACTTCCAATAAGTATGAAAAACTGCCTTTTGCATCCGTTAAAATTTCTTTGCTTTTCTTTGTTAATGTTTTTACAGTAGCGCCTTCTACAAAATCATTGGTTGTGCTATTTTGTACTATACCTTTTAATCTGCATTCTTTTTTCTCTTGAGCACCCACATGCAAAGCCGTACATAATAGGAAGGCATTAAGTAATATTTTAAAAATAATTTTCATAGCTTGATTATATAAGTTTTCTTAAGTAGATTTTTTTGGTTTTATATTACCTGCTTAGTGTTTACATAAATTTTCATTTACTGCTTGCTGTAATGTTTTAAAACTTATTTCATCTTTAGGCACTGTTTTTTTAATTTCAATTTTAAACGCAACCTCAAGTTTGTAATACAACAACTCCAATTCCCAATCACATAAATTAAATGCGTGAATAAGGTTTGTGTTTCCCGATATTTTAACTTGTTGTATACCAAAATCTGAGTTCAATATTTCGTATATCTTTCTGTTTACATTAAGCATAAAATAATAGATTAGTGGTTAATAAAAGCGATTTATACACTTAACTAGAAACATAAGTGCTTCAATAATAAAAACTATAAACTTGTATAACTTATTTTCCTTGTGCAAAGATGGGATAGGCAAAAGCGTTAATTCATTGACTTAAGTTATGAAATTGCTTAGAAGTAAAATTTTCCTCTTGTATTTTATGGAGTAGTATTGGCTAGGAAGTAAAATGCAACTTCCTATACTCCACAGGCGTTAGGTCTGCATTTTTCTTAAAAAACTTCCCAAAATTTGAAGCATCAGAAAAATCTAATTGATAGGCTATTTCAGCAATATCTAAATTTGAAAACTGTATCATTGATTTAGCTTCTGCCATTATTCTATCATTAATAAAACCCAGTGCATTTTTACCTGAAGCCAATTTTACCGATTGCGATAAATGATTAGGCGTTACAGAAAGTAAATCAGCATATTCTTCAATGGTTCTTTTTTCTAAATAAAAGTTATTGATGAGTTGTATAAATTTTTGTAGTAAAATTTGATGTGCTGTTTTAAAACTTTCTTCTACCTGGTTAAATGTTTTGGTAAATTCTTTTAGCTGATACAGTAAGGCTAATAATTTAATGGCAGCAATATTATGCTTATCAGTAGCATTTTCGTAAGCAGCAAATACATCTTTAAACTGTGGCTCAAAGGAAGCAAACTTATCTTTATTTAGTTTAAAAAAATTGGTATGCAGCATATCAAACATCGGGAACTCATTTTCAAAAACAGGTTTAAAAAATGAAAATATTTCTTTCTTAAAATAAATTAAATACCCATTGGCAGCATTATCTCTTTTAAAACTATACAGCAGTCCAGGGCTTTGAAATACTAAAAACGAATTTAAATCCGTTACACTTGTAGCATCATAGGTTATTGTTGTATCGCCAGCATTGGTTACCAAACCTACATAGTAAAAATCTTTTTTAAAAGCTGTTTTATAAGTATCGGTTGTAGAGTTAGGTTGCAAAGGCAAACAAAAAAAATCGTCATTCGTAGTTCTAAAACTTGAATGTATAGAACTTAAAAAATCATTTATGTTTTTGTATAATGGAACTGAAAAGTTTTTTTCTTGCATTTGCTTTTATTGTAGGATACAAATATAAAGCGAATATAGATTTGCATTTAGATACTGTTATGAAAACAAAATAGTATGGGCATAAAAAAGTAGCAATTTCACAATTGCTACTTCAATACTACGGCTTAATCAAATTACTTTAAGTTAAATGAGTTGGCTAGCTCCTTCAATTCTAATAAGTTTGTTACTTTAAGTTTTGTAAAAATTCTGCCTTTGTGGGTACCCACAGTAGATATACCAAGGTTTAAATCAGCAGCAATAAGGCTAATCGTTTTACCATTAAGTAGCATAGAAACAATTTCAAACTCACGAGAGGAAAGAATGCTAAATGGATTGGTATTTGCACCACCCGAAGTTCCTTCGGCTAAAACAAAAAGCATTTCTTCGCTAATGTATTTTTTACCATTAATAACTTGGTCTATCGCCTTTTTAATTTCTTCTAATGGAGCTTCTTTACTAATAAAACCCATAGCACCTGCTTTTATAAAGCGCAGGGCATATATACTTTCTGCATTCATAGAAAAAACCAATACTTTAAGCAGTGGATAATTTTCTTTAAATAATTCCATTAGCGCAAAAGAATCTGTATTGGGCATTTGTACATCAAGCATTACAAAATCGTAATGGTTTTCTTTTACAAAAGCGGTTGCACTATCACCATCTTTGGCTTCGTGTATTTCAGAATCTTTATAAATATTGGCTAGTAAAAGTTTAATGCCAGACCTTACAACTACGTGGTCATCGATAAGCAAAAATTTAAGCATGTGTGGTTGTTTGGTTTGTTACTAATTGATTTTCTGTGTCAATAAACCGAAATACAAAAATATATATATTTTAATAGCTTTAATTAATATAAATAAATTATTTTTAACTCTTTACCATAGGAATATGTCAAAAAGATTGTATTTATGGTAACAATTTAAATATTTTACTAATTAGTGACAAAGCTAAACTGTCTTTTTCGATATTAGTCAATAAGATAAAGTTATATAAAAATAAATGATAATCATTTAAAAATTCTAATAAATCAACATTTTGGGGTTATAAAACCTTGCACTTATTTTTTATACTGTAAACAAATCCATATCCAATTTAATTTGTTTGTAATAGATGTATTAATTTTAATTGTTATTTTTTACATATGATTAATGTAAACATATTATACTATTTAGATTTCGGTATAAGAATAGCGAAAAACAATTATTTAAATTAAAATAGTAAACGGAAAAATACCTAAACCTTACAAGCTGCATGAAAAAAAGTAATTTAAAATATAAAATAAAAATCGCATTTGCCATATGTGTTTTATTTATTTTAATTGTGTTAGGTGTAATGTATTTTTATGTAAATAATACTGCTAAAGAATCTACCAAAACAGATACTGCGATAGATGTATTAAATAGAATAGAAAATATTGTAGCAAAAATTCAAATGGCCGAATCAGATAAAAGAAAATTTTTGCTAACAAATAACCCTATCATAAAAAGGTCTTATGACGAATCGATAGAAAAAATTGATGATGAATTGGATGCTATGGTAAAATTATCTTCAAAAAATACTACTAAAAAGGAAGATGTAGAAGCGCTAAAAAATCAGTTTGACGCAAAGAAGAATTATGCCAACAACTTGATGAAGACAAATGCAATTGCCAAAATAAACCCCGCATTGTTGCAAATGCAAGAAGATACCAATAGAACACTGTTAGAAAACACCTACGTTATAATCAAAAAAATAAAACAAGCCGAACGAGCCTATTTACAAGTCTCTAATGAAGCAAGGGCGTATTATACCAAAAGATTATCTAGGCTATATTTTGCATTGGCTTTTCTGTTTTTTGTTAGTTTATTAACGGCATATTTTCTTATAAAAAAAGATATACAAAATGCAGATAAAATTAATAAACAGCTTTTGTATAATACTACATTGCTAGGTAATATATCCGATGCTATTGTAACGACCGATGCAAATTATAATATAACCAATTGGAATAAATACGCAGAATCATTATATGGTTACAAAGAAGAAGAAGTAGTTGGTAAAAATGTAAAGGACTTCATCACGCTTAGTGATAAGGATAAGGAAACCTTTTTTTCTATAGCAAAAGACAGAAAAATATGGAAGGGAGAAATGTTGCATTATCATAAAAACGGCGACCCTATTCATGTATTGGTAAGTACTTCTGCTATTACAAACGGAAAAAATGAATTTATAGGTGCTATAGGCGTTTTACATAATATTACTGATAAAATAAACTTACAGGATGAACTTAAGCTACTTACGCAAAAACTACAGATAGAGG
>JANOZW010000390.1:0-4578 GCA_031429575.1 Ferruginibacter sp. | reverse complement strand
TATTTACATCATCGTTAGTAAAATAATTCCCATCTTTAATTTGCTGTTGAGATTGCTCAATACTAGAAATTTGTTTATCTGATAAAGTATAAAATTTTTCTACTTCTTCATCTATTCCAATGAAGCTATAAATATCTTCTAGTAAATCAACATCATTTGTAGAGCTAATTTTATCTATCAACTTTTGTTGTAATTCTGTTACTGACATAATATTTTATTTAAAGTTAACTATTATTTTAATAAACTGTCTTCCGCTTCCCACTCTCAAAATCCCTAAATATAAACGCCCCTAACTTATCCAATGATGCAAAAAAAGCTTTACCATTATTGGTTTCCGTAAACTCCTGCACAAAGCGTTGCAAATAAGGATCGCTCGCTATCATAAAAGTGGTAATAACAATTTTAGCTTTCTTACATTGCGTAGCAAGACTCATGCAACGAGTAAGAATTTTTCTATCCACACCAAAACTATTTTTATAATATTGCTTGCCTATTTTTAAGCAAGTAGGCTTGCCATCGGTTATCATAAAAATTTGTTTGTTAGGGTTGCGCCTGCGGCGAAGAATATCCATGGCCAATTCCAAACCTGCAACAGTGTTTGTATGATATGGCCCCACTTGCAAATACGGTAAATCTTTTATTTCTATTGGCCATGCATCGTTTCCAAATACCACAATGTCTAACGTATCTTTAGGGTATTTTGTTTTTATTAATTCTGCCAAAGCCATCGCTACTTTTTTTGCAGGCGTTATTCTATCTTCTCCATACAAAATCATGGAGTGAGAAATATCAATCATCAGCACGGTAGAAGTTTGAGATTTAAAATCAGTTTCTCTTATTTCCAAATCATCTTCCTGCATGCGAAAACTATCAATGCCATGGTTTATTTGTGCATTGCGAATAGAAGATGTAAAATCAATCTGTTCCATGCTATCCCCAAATTGAAATGGCCTAGTCTCCGGATTTATTTCATCGCCACCACCAGGTTTAAATGTTTGATGATTGCCCTGTTTTGTTTTCTTTAGTTTACCAAATATTTCTTCCAAACTACTTTTTCTAATCGTCTGTTCCGTTTTTGCTGTTATTTTTATTTCGCCACTGTTTGGATTTTCATCTATGTATCCTTTGCGCTTTAAGTCTTCCAAAAAATCGCCCATGCCATATTCATCATTGGTCAATTTATATTCTTTATCCAACTCATTCATCCATTGCATAGCTTCGTTAAAATCGCCACTTGTATAAGTTAGCAATTGCGTAAACATCTTCATGAGCTTATCAAAACCACTCGGCTCATCATCCTTTGGATTGTATTTTGAAAAATTATGTCCTAACATAAAATAGATTTTAGAATTAAGATTTTCGATGTAAGAATATTTAACTCGAAGTGCTAAATATTTATTTACATTTTCTTTGTCCAAGCAAAAACAAAGCTATGGTCATCATCGTTGTGTCACTCACTTCATCGGCATACCATTTTTCATCTTTTATTATGCAATCGAAAAACAATATTAAAAACCAATTGCATAATCTCATACCTTATCTTCTAGTCCTCCCTCTCCACTTTGTGGAGAGGGTAAAGGTGAGGTTTTGCAATTTACGAAACAATTCCCCTTTTGGTTGTTAAAAAAAAGCCCCACACTAATCGTATGAGGCTTTTCAATTATCTAGATTGGGAATTAATTCTTGGGCGCTTCTGTTTTTATTGTGCCAGGGTTTTCCATAATCGGTGCAGTCTTTGTAAACTGCTCTTGCATCTGCATCAATCCCCTTAAATACTGAAGATTTGTTTCTTCTTCTTGGCGCATTGCCTCACGCTTTGTGTCAGGCAAGCTCTCATAGTAGCTTACTTGTTGCTCCATATCTTTCTTTACCGCACTTCCAATTTTTGTTGCCAATATTGTATCTCCTGCTTGGTAAGCCGCCAATACCATTCGTATTGAAAAATAATTTTGCTGTTGTTGTCTGCTCGCCATACCATACGGCATGTTAGTTTCCTGCATAGCATCATCACATTTATGTAACAATTTCTTTGCATCGTCTTTTCTGTCACCTGCCGCAAGGTTTATTGCTGCTTGTGCATATGCCAAACGAATGCTATTCAAATGCCTTCTATTTTCCTCATCAAAATACACACCTTTTTTGCCTGCACCGCCAAATACAAATTTGTTCATCATCACATCCATTACTCTGTCTTTATTTACATCACCATTTGCCACAGGTACAAGTCTGTACGAAAGCCCATCTTGGCGTAAGTATTGTTGAAAACCAAGCTCACCATATGGAGAGGTAAAATAAATTGGGCGCTTCCATTTATTAGCTGCAATTACGTTTAGTATAGCTGCATCGTTTTTATACAAATAATTTTTTGGTATGTCAAATTGCATGTCACTTACTGCAGAGTCATTTGCATTGATGGTACCGTTTTGCCTTACCAATGCAAGGTCAACTGGTACGCTCACTTTCTTACTTGGAAAAACATTCATCATACTACCATCTCTACCTTGCTCCATTTTTGCTGGGTCATCGCTACCTGCATAGTCTTTCATCATCGTATATAAATCCATATATTTTGTAGCATCTACACCTGGCTTAGGTGCATTGTACACCACATCTCTATTTGATCCTCTAATTTGCTCTGCTGTCCATATCACATCTACAGGGTCGCTATTGTTTACTTTGTATCGCAGTTGGTTGATGTACCAATCTGTACCTAGTAAGCTCGTGTTCATCACACGTATATCTGGGCGCACACCTAGCACTTCTTGTGCATACCAAAGTGGGTACGTATCGTTATCACCAAACGTAAATAAAATAGCATTTGGTGCACAGCTTTCTAAATAATTTGTTGCTAAATCTGGTGCCATTGTTTTTTGGCTTCTATCATGGTCATCCCACTCTTGGTTAGCCATTATTACTGGCACTGCAAGTGTACAAATTATTCCTGCAGCTATGGCAGCAGTACGAGTGTTTTTTAGTAAAGGCATTAACCAATCTTTCACCATCAACACACCAAGTCCAATCCATATCGCAAATACATAAAAAGATCCCACAAATGCATAATCTCTTTCACGAGGTTGGTTGCCTGCCATATTTAAGTAAAGAGAAATAGCCAATCCTGTAAAGAAGAAAAATAATCCTACTACCAACGCATCCCTCTTATTGTTTTTTATTTGATAAACGATACCAAGAATACCTAGTATAAATGGCAACATATAAAGCTTGTTGTTGGCTTTATTGTTTTTTAAAGTATCGGGTAATTTGCTTTGATCGCCAAGGCGCATGTTGTCATAAAAACCAATACCAGTTTTCCAGTTACCATCACGTACATTACTCATGTAAGAACCCTGCACATCATTTTGTTTTCCTGCAAAGTTCCACATAAAATAACGCCAGTACATCCAGTTTATTTGGTAGCTCATAAAAAAGCTAATATTCTCGCCCATGGTAGGCGCACGCTCATAAGTACCATCTTTATTTTTCCCTATACCAGCAAAATCTGCGTAATAATCTGCACGCCCTTGGTCATTACTTTGGTCCCACATACGAGGAAACAAATGCTGATCTTCTGGCGCATACACATATTGTACTTTTTTGCCTTCTTTTACATATTTGCCTTCGCCTTTTATGTACGTATCTGTTACTTTACTATCTTGTATTTGTGCGGTAAAATCTTGCCCAAATAAAATAGGCCAATCGCCATATTGCTCACGGCTTACATAGCTCATCAAGTTTACAGGGTTGTCCACCTCATTCATATCTACCGCCACGTTTGCATTACTACGTACCAATGTGGTAGAGTAAGATGCAAAACAACCCAATGTAATAAATGCAAAACACCACACACCTAGTTTAAGCAAATTCCAATTTTTTTGCCTAGCTATTCTTAAAGCAAACCAGCTAATACCAGCCAGCATTAAAAAGAAAAATGCAAACCCAGTAAAATAGGGCAAGCCAAAATCATTTACAAAAATAATATCAAAACTACCTGCACCTTTTACCGTCCATTGTATCAAAGCTTTTTGTGCAAGGCCTGTAATAACAATGCTTACAAAAAATGCCAACACTGTTTTAAATGGCGTTACTGAATAGCGCTTAAAAAAGTATATCATCGATAATGCAGGTATGGTAAGCAAATTCAGCAAATGCACACCTATAGATAAACCCATCAAGAAAAATATAACAACAATGTATCTATCCGCTTTTGTAAAATGCCCTTTTATGCCAGCAGCTTGTTCATCCGTTACTTCATTTTCCCATTTAAGCATCATCCAAAAAAGCAATGCTGTAAAAAAAGAAGACAAAGCATATACTTCACCTTCTACTGCATCATACCAAAACGTATCAGAGAATGTATAAGCCAATGCACCTACTACACCAGCAGCAATGATAGCAGCAATTTTACCGCCATCCAATTCTTCACCTGCTTTGTGCACTAATTTTTTTGCAAAATGTGTTATTGTCCAAAACAAAAACAAAATCGTAAAGCCACTCGATAATGCACTCATAAGGTTAATACCCGTAGCTGCATTTTCAGGGCCAAACGGCGCCATAAATAACCTGCCAATCAATACAAAAAAT